>NZ_JBEPLZ010000019.1:0-113302 GCF_040545455.1 Enterocloster citroniae
CTTTTGTCTGGATATTCGAACCAATATATCTCTATATAAAATTCAAAATGGTTCCGGGTGCATCGCACCAGGAACCATTTTGTCTACAGTCTGAGCAGGTGTTTCCTGCTTGATATTTTCTGCTTTTTATTGCTGTAACCCCTGTGTATTCCCCTTAAGGACCGGCCGCCATGATTTTCTGCACCATGCACCACGGTTTCCTGTTGATCAGCAGATGTGGTTGCTGTGCCTATTGGATTTATAATATATGAATATTTTACCATAATTGGCAAAAAAATAGAAGTGGGTAAGACGGTTCCTTGTCTCTCTATTCTAACTTTTATAAATACCATTTCTTGACAATAAACGCATATACGATATAATAAATTTAGTTATCTATCTATTTGCAAGGCGCACGCCATATTTGGCACGGCAAAAATAACCAGGCGCCTTAAGCAATCCGCTGGAGCTTCATCTTGGAAGGAGATTGACAGAAGGAGATTGACACTTTTGCCAAGACAAATAGTTATGGCTCGCTGCCGGAAAAGGCGGGAGTCTCAATCGGAGGGAAAGATGAAACGCGCAGAAATCGATATGCTGGGGGGATCCCTAACAAAAAATATTTTCCGCTTTACAATTCCGGTCATTCTGACCGGAGTTTTGCAGCTGCTGTTTAATGCCTGTGATATGGCTGTGGTGGGACAGTTTGCAGGAAGCAGCGCTTTGGCGGCCGTTGGGGCCACCACTTATTTGACAAACCTTCTGGTCAATACCTTTCTTGGATTATCAATCGGAGTAAATGTCATAGCCGCACAGTATGTTGGCGCCAAGAATCAGGAACAATTGAAGAAGACCGTGAATACTGCAATTACAGTAAGCCTGCTAAGCGGGATACTCCTTGCCGTTATCGGTATTTGTGTCAGCCGCATCTGTCTGATATACATGAACACTCCCGATAATATCATTGACCAGTCTCTGCTGTATATCCGGATCTACTGCCTCGGTTCACCAGCAATCATGGTTTACAATTTTGGGGCAGCCATTCTCCGGGCCCAGGGCAACACGAAACAGCCCTTATTTTACCTTGCTTGTACGGGCGTCATCAATGTCATATTAAACCTGATCCTGGTGATCGGATTTCACCTTGACGTTGCCGGGGTTGCCATCGCCACCCTTGTTTCCCAGGTTGTTTCAGCTATCTTAGTCATCCGTTACCTTGTGCGCCAGAAAGGCGCTTTCCATTTGGATATTAGGAAACTGCGCATAGACAAAACCATATTGGGACGCATTCTTCGTGTGGGTATCCCCGCAGGACTGAATAACACTGTTTTTTCCATTTCCAATATGCAGATCCAAAGCTCCATCAATCTCTTTGGCTCCGCGGCAATTGCAGGGTGTTCCGCTGCCACCAGCATTGAGGGCTTTGTATACGCTGCCACCAACTCCATGCATCAGGCAGGCATTAACTTTACGGGCCAGAATGTGGGGGCAGGACGGCGGGACCGGGTGCCTAAGATATTAAGATTGTGCCTGTTATATGCAGGTCTTTTTGGCCTGGTCTTAGGTTTTGCGGTTTATGGGCTTGGCAGGCCTCTGCTATCCCTGTATACTCATGAAACAGCAGATATTGAGTATGGCATGATCCGAATGGCAGTCCTTATGCTCCCCTATTTCCTGTGCGGTATCATGGAAGCAGTTGCAGGAGTGCTCCGTGGCCTGGGATACTCTGTGATGCCCACAGTGGTTACCCTTGTGGGAGCCTGTGGTTTCCGCATCATATGGATCCAAACCATATTCAAAACCTGGACATCCCTTGAGGTATTGTTCTTAAGCTTTCCCATTTCCTGGGTTTTGACAACAATTGCACATTTTATATTTTATTTAGTGGTTGCGAAGAAGGACCGCAATATGCTTTGAGCCTGCGATCAGGGCCGCTGTTCTCAAAAATAGGAAAAACCAGAATAAGCCTATGAGTATGTGCATATAACACGTTCCCATAGGCTTATTAAGTGGTTTGCCGGCAATTTATCCGCTACTGATACTGGCGGGGTCATGAATGCCCTTATCCACCGGCCCCCTATTTTATTACAGCTGTCCATACCCGGGCGGACGCATCGGGCAAGTTGTGTGCGGCCTCGTTAGATCAGCGAGCTTCAAATTCCGCTACGGGAAACACAAAGGAGGCGGATCATATCCACCTTGATTTTCATACACGGCCTTGTAATAATCCCGGCCGTGGTCCACGTCATATTTGCTGTGATACAGCAAAACCGTCAGTCTGTCAGGCATTCCATTCATTTTATTATGCTGGGTAACGATCCGCCCCGCGGTTCCATCCGTATTCCATGGCTTATATACGATGACATGGAGCTCCGTCTCCTTAAAGTCTGCACCTTCCTGTGAAAATATTTTATATATTTTATATTCCGGAATACGGGTATAGTGTGCGCTTAAGGCAAATACCAGCATCAGAATCATAAGGCCAATGTATGTTTTATATTTTTTCATACCACCCCTCCCTATTACTAGAACGGTCAACTCCCCAAGAATCCCCACTACATTTTGTGTTTAAAACAGATTCCCATCATAAAAAACACTATTTTTGCCCGTAATACAACAAAAAGGATGGCTGAACATTTCTCAGTCATCCTTTCATTTTATCTCTTTTGAAACTGTCAGGAAATCCCATCCATTCCGGTCATATACAGCGGTATCACATTGATGACCGGCTCCTCGTAGGGGTGGATTTTCTTAACAGCAGCCAGGGTTTCCTTGACCCGTTCCCTCATGCAGGTCACCTCCACCTTAAGTTCCTGTTCCCGGCTGACCTCATCACAGCTGCCCAGATATGGACTACTGCCCTTAAGCGGTCTCCAGCATCCTGTCACATAACTGTAGGACAGGCAGCTGTCATAATTTCCGATGTGTCCGGCGTCCACCTGCTGCAGCGCGGTCTGCAGCACATTCAAATGGGATTCAGGTATAAAAATTTCCATCTTGCAGCAGCTAAACGGTTCCATGATCAAAGCCCCATTCCTCCCAATACTTCCAGCGCCTGCTCCGCGTCCTCCTCAGCAACGTAGATCTCCTCCCCGCCCAGGGAATTGGTGCCATATACATTCATGATCCCACTGGAACCAACATCCTTTTTATAGGCCGGTATCTGGTTGCCGCCAAGGGTATCCAGGATCATCTCAGCCTGTATGCTGCTCTCTGCCGAGTATATTTTTACCACTTTACGCTCCATTGTATTACCTCCTCTGTCTCTGCCATCTGTGTACAAGATATATCTATATCATACCACTTAACAGGGACAAAAGATATGGGTTCTCACTCCAATGGTAGTTTATTCACTTCATTCATCAGGCTGTTGACCCTCTGCCTGTTTACAAGCAGGAATGCCTGGCCGTTTACCCTGGCACCATAATAATTCTGGTCATAGGGAATGAGGTCCACGGTCATATCCTGTGCAGTCCCCGGAACGCACCGGTATTCCATGGTGAGAATGGGCTGGCTGATCAGCTGTGAAGCCATGTCCGAAACCCTCTTTTCCGCCGCAAAACCATAGAGCGGATAATAAAATTTATTAAATTCCGCTTCCGTTATCTCCTGTCCGTTCAGGGTATAGACCTTTTTCTGTCCGTTTTCCTGTCCGCCGTTCTGTTCCTCCGGCTGTTCTTCCCGGCCTTCATCTCCGGCCGGGCTGATCCTGAACTCCGCCCTGCCGTTTTCCCATGTGAGTGTAAGTCCGGCAAGGGTCTCCGCCTTAACAGGCGCCACGCTCAGGGACAGGAAGTTTTCAGATGAAAGGTGCAGGAAGGGCTCCAGTCCATCTTTTTTCACAGCATAGATCCCCTGCCCGCCTTCCGGATATACATAGGTGTAAAGGCCGTCTTTGCTGTCTCTTCCCATGTGCAGCACAAATTCCCCCATGGTATCCCCGCTCCCATCCTGCCCGGCCCCGCCTTGCCCGGATATATCCTGACCGGAATCCCCGGAACCATCCTGCCCGGCATCATCCCGGTAAACAACCCGGATCAAGCTGCCTGATTCCCCTTCGTTCCCTGCCAGTCCGTATTCCTTTTTCTGCGCCTGTGTGGGGTGGTACACTGTCATCTCCTCATATCTGAGTTTCACCAGCTTGCCCAGGCACTCTGATACCAGCCCGCTGTCAGCCGCCCTGGCCGGCCCGTCATTTTCCGAAACGCTCCAGCCTCCCTCTCCCTGGCTCTCTCCCTGGGAAGGCCTGGAAAAGGCAAACGTACTCCCCTCTTTTTTCACAGTGACCACAACCATATTATCCAGGCTGATCCCCGGCAGGGTCTCCCGCGTTGCCATGGTATTCAGGCTGCTGGAAAACAGGTTAGCGAAGGTGGCATCCACCGTGTATATTTTCTCCGATCCATCCACCGCCATGTAACAGTCTCCTGTTGCACTGTTGGTGCTTCCCAGATAGATGGTCCGGGTTCCCGCTGTTCCGGTCACCAGGATCTCGTTGGATGGCTGGTCCAGTCCATATTCGCCGTAATGAGCGCTGCCCTCCGCCACAAAGCGCCCTGCGGTGAGCCGCGCCGTCTTGTCCAGCATGGTATCCACAAAATTCTGGTTCAGGGGAAATGTCTCATCCTCCGTGTAAACCCATCCCCCCTCCCGTCTTACAAGGGAGATCCTGCCGTTCCCGCTGTTAAATGCAAGACCTGTCACATCCTGCGGATCCATGGAATACACCACCAGATGTTCCTCTTTCCCGGTCTTTATGTTGGTGTCCGGTGGTATCATGAGGTAGACTGCAAGAAGCAGAATGGCTGTCACTGACGCCAGCAGTAGATTTCGTTTCTGTTCTCGTCTCATTGACGTCTCCTCCTTCTTATACACAGGATACTGCCTCCGGTCATCACGGCAGCCGGAACCGCCAGCACAAAGAGCACGCTCCAGCGCATGGCCTGGGCCGAAGTAAGCCTGAGGGACGCGGATGAGGCGGGCTTTGGACGGATGGTTATGCTGTTTTCCTGCTCCGTCATCCATCCGATGGAATTTAATACAAGGTTTGTATTATTTCCTCCCACCATTTCATCCATCTCCTCCATCAGCATACCGGAGCTGGAAAACCATACGATCCTGGTCTCCCCCTCGTCTGTCCGCTCCACGGCGGTTACCCCTGTTGCAAAGGGTCCCACCGGGTCACCGCGCATATATCCCAAGGATGAGCTGTCTGTCTTTATATAGGAGTTGGAGGAGGTAGTAAGGATCCCGTCCACCTCCACCGTGCTGCGCACATCCTCCGTTTTCACAATGCCATGGGCATTGGGCATGAGCAGCAGACTGCCCTCCGAAATAAATGGCTCCGTGATCTGGCTGTTTCTAATCTCCGGAAGCAGGAAATTGGGATAAGAGGGAATGCTGTAATTGCTGTCCCCCTCCACGATCATGCCCTGGACCGCGGATACACCGTAGCCGGCCAGCACCTGGTCCAGGTTGGGCGTCCGGGCAGCGGTAATGCCTGTGATCAGGAGCATGCGCCCCCCCTGTTCCAGATAGGAAACCAGCACATCCCGTTCCCTGTCCGTCAGGTCGGACACAGGCACGTTTAGGAACAGGCAGCCCCCATCCTCCGGCACCCGGTCCGCCGAGGTCAGATTCAGGGGTTCAGCCTCCACGCCTTCCTTTCCCATGGCGGAGACAAAGGATTCCGTCAGTTCATTTTCCCCATGTCCATTGATCAGATATACTTTTGAAAGGGTGTCTGAGGTCACGTAATGGATTGCGCTGGTGATTTGCCCCTCACCGTCAAAATCCGTGGTAGTCCTGCCCGTATCGTAATCGTAGTTTACCGGATACAGATCCGTATTGCGCAGTACCCTGGACCGCTTCTCTCCCACCACAATGATGCTGTTGTCACTGACCTTATCCGATGTGTACTCTGATACAAACCCTGGTGACAGGATGGGGTCCACGTATTCCACTGTGATCCTTCCGCTTAAATCCCTGTATTTTTCCAAAAGCTGCGTAAGCTTCCGGTCTTCCTTTCCTTTGGAAGCAATCAGGTATAAGCTGACCGGAGCCTCGTTGGCCGAAACCACCTCCCTGGTCTGGGGTGATATGCTGTACAGCCCGGAAGCAGACGTATCATACCTGGTATACCTGGAAGGGAGCTTATGCGCGATCAGATTGGACAGGACCACGATCACTACCATAAGGACGCACATTGTAACTGCATACAGCCCGATCTTAAAATGCTTGCCCTTAAAGGAATCCCATCTGCGCTTCTCCACCGACTGCACGGCAAAGAACAAAAACAACACCACAATTCCCAGATAATACACAAGATGGGTGACATCAAATATCCCGTCCACAAAATCATAATAGCGCTGGAACAGGGAAAAGAAACCTAAAAAACGTGGAAATGCGCCCTCAAACACGGTACTGTCCATCAGGTAGACGGCCCCCAGCCCCACTTCACATATGCCGGCTGCCGCAGCACCCAGAGGCAGGCTCTTTGTCATTACGGCAAGCAGTATTCCCCCCAGAAGAACCACAACCGCAAAACCTGCCACGGAATTGACTGCTGAGATGCCCATAAGACCGCTCATGCCATTGATCAGGTAGCTGCACAGCATGATGGCAAAGGTCCCCACCGCTGCTATGATCTGGCTCTCAGTGATGCTGGATATAAATATGCCGATCGCGATGCAGGCAGCTCCCATAAAGAAAAATGCCAGGAAGCAGGAATAGGATTCCTTTAAAGGCACTGCGCCGTAAAGGGAAAGCACCAGCGGGCAGGCTGTCAGCACGGTCAGAGGCACTGCAAATACGGTAAGAATGGCAAAAAATTTGCCCAGCACGATCCTGCTCACCTTGACAGGGGCAGTAAACAGCAGCTGGTCCGTTTTCTGCCGCTGCTCCTCCCCCAGGGCCCTCATGGTAATGACAGGTATCACGATCAGCAGCACAACCGTGGTATTGCCCAACACATACCCAAACTCCGCAACGCCGCCCTGGAGGTTAAAGGCTGTGAAGAATACGCCGGCGATCAGCAGCAGGAAGGCTGTATACAGATACCCCATCATGGAGCGGAAAAATGAGAGTACTTCTTTTTTATAAATCGCCTTCATGTTCCGTTCCTCCTTCTGTCTGCATATCCTGGGCGGTCAGTTCCAGGAACACGTCCTCCAAACTCATGGTAGCGGACTTAAGCTCCATGATGGGGCAGTCGGCTCCTGCCAGCAGCCGGAACACCTGGGCCCTGGGATCGGTCTTTTCATCCGTCTCCAGATGGACGGCGGCAAATCCCGAATCATGGGCAGAGGTGGTGATGGCCTGCAGTCCATGGACCCCTTTCAGCAGTTCCCCCAGCCGTTCATGGTCTCCCTGAACCAGCATATCGTAAACATTGGTGCGCTGCATCAGCTTTCCAAGCCCTTCCGGCGTATTGCTGGCCACCAGCTTTCCCTTTGATATGATCAGTATATGATCACATACCGCGCTGACCTCAGAAAGGATATGGCTGCTGAGGATCACAGTATGCTTTTTTCCAAGTGACTTGATCAGTTCCCTGATCTCTATGATCTGTCTGGGGTCCAGACCCACGGTGGGTTCATCCAGAATAATGACCTGCGGGTCCCCCAGCAGGGCGCAGGCAAATCCCACCCTCTGCCTGTACCCTTTGGACAGGTTCTTGATCAGGCGAAGTCTCATATGGGTGATGCCGGTAAGCCCCATTACCCGTTCCACTTCCCCCATAAGTCCTTTTCTGGGAATGCCCTTCAGTTCCCCCGCAAAGGTCAGGTACTCCTGGGGATTCATATCCGGATACACAGGCGGTATCTCGGGCAGGTATCCCATATGACGCTTGGCCTCCTCCGGCTCCAGAAATATATCGTGTCCGTCAATCAGCACGGTTCCCTCCGTGGCGGACAGATAGCCTGTGATCATATTCATGGTGGTGGATTTTCCCGCCCCGTTGGGTCCCAGGAACCCATATATCTGTCCTTTTTCCACTGTGAAGCTCAGGTGATCCACTGCCCTGAAGCTTCCGTACTGTTTTACCAGGTCTTTTACTTCTATCACTGGTTTATTTCCTCCCTTTGTTCCTGTGTGTACTCTCGGAGTCTACATCATTAATCCGTACCCTCAGTGGACAAGGGCACACACGCCCCTTGCCCACTGAGGGTAACCTGTCTTTAAAGATCTTCCCTGGTCAGCGCATACATGGCATTTCCAAAAAGCTTTGCGTCCAGGACATATTCATCAATGTCAATGCACTCATCCGGCCTGTGGCACAGGTCCGGGGTTCCCGGGAAAATGGAGCCAAAGGGCACAATGCCCGGCACCACCTGGGCGTAGGTACCGCCCTCATGGCTGGGGGTCGAATCCTTTCCGGTCAGCTCCTCATAAACGCCGCGCAGCGTCCGGATCAGGGGATGGTCCATAGGGAATC
Organism: Enterocloster citroniae; assembly: GCF_040545455.1. Lineage (NCBI taxonomy): Bacteria > Bacillati > Bacillota > Clostridia > Lachnospirales > Lachnospiraceae > Enterocloster > Enterocloster citroniae. The sequence continues at coordinate 8,417 of NZ_JBEPLZ010000019.1, forward strand.
TGTATGTGTTGTGGGCGTCCACCTCATGGACCACGATTCCTTCAGGAGCGACCCTGGCCGTAAAATCCTCTGTCACCTGGTCTTTATAGGTATACGGATAGCGTATGTTAGCCACCCACGTTAACCCCTTTTCATCCACATCCATCTTTGAAAGGCTGAATGTGAGCTTGCCGCACTCATCCTCCCTCTTCATCCCAAGAAGGCTCCCGTCCGTGGTCATCCCGATCTTTTCCGCAAAGAACTTCAGGAATGCTCCCATGGATCCGTTGATCCCCAGATCAGCTAACAGCATAAGAATCGCCACAATGGCATTTTTGCCGTTAAAAGGCGTACAGGAGTGGGCGCACAGTCCCCTGGATGTGATCTCGATCCTGTCTTCCTCCAGCCTGGCAGTCACATCCCTGCCTGTTGTCTGACGGTATTCCTCCACCAGCTTCATCACCCGGTCCGCTTCTGCTGCATCTGAAACCTCCAGCTTTGCAAAGGCCCTGTCAGGAACCATATTGAGGATTTCCCCTCCATGGAGCTCCAAGACCCTGACCTTTGAGGTGGATCTCTCAGAAAAGCCGTAGGACATATAATAATAATTGATCCCTCGTTCCGTAAAGGACATGGGGAACAGGCCGTCCGGCGTAAAACCGGCGTCAGGGGCACCGCACTGGGACACGTAATATTTCATATCGTCCATACCCTTTTCCTCATTGGTCCCGCCCACAATGCGGATCCGGTAATCCCCAAGAGACAGCCCGCATTCCTTGATGGCATAAAGGGCATAGAGGGATGCGATGAAGGGTCCCTTGTTGTCTACGGTACCGCGGCCGTAGACCCGGTTGTTATGGATCTCGCCTCCAAAGGGCGGATAGGTCCATCCATCCCCTTCAGGCACGATATCCAGGTGGGCAAATACCCCCACCACCTTGGTTCCTGTGCCGTACTCAATATAGCATACCCGATCCCCCACATTGACAACGGTTTCAAACCCCAGCTTCCTTCCCAGGTCCATGGCAAACCCAAGGGCCCGCCGGGACTCCTCGCCGTATGGCGCCCCTTCCTTTGGCCGGCCGTATTTGCTGGGAATACCCACGATCTCACAAAGGGACTGCACCATCTGTTCTTTATTGGACTCTATACACTTATTTAACTCTTCTATCATTGTTCTGATCCGTCCTTCCCTGTCAGATTATCTCCAGATCTTTGCCGTAGGAATTAAGTATCTCACACCCCGTCTCTGTCACCAGCACCAGGTCCTCGATGCGCACTCCCACATCGCCTTCCAGATAAATTCCCGGCTCGATGGAGAAAATATTGCCCGGCACGGCTGTTTCCTGGTTTGCGCCGGACACGTCCCCGAAATCATGGACCTCCAGTCCGATAAAATGCCCCAGCCTGTGAGTGAACCGATCACCATATCCCGCGTCCTCGATCACTTTTCTGGCTGCCGCGTCAATGTCGCAGAGCCTGACACCTGGTTTTATGATGGCCTCCGCCGCCCGGTTCGCCTCCAGCACCAGCTCATACACCCTGCGGTGCTCCTCTTTGGCTATTTCCCCGCAAAAAAAGGTTCTTGTCATATCCGCACAATAGCTGTCCTTTTTGCACCCCACATCCAGAAGCGCACAGTCCCCCTTTTTCAGGGCAACATTTCCGGAACGGTAATGCCCGATGGCTGCATTGGCCCCAAAACACACGGAAGGCGGGAAGGACAGGTCATCAGCCCCCAGTTTCTGGTAAATCTCTTTCATCTGATTGGAGATTTCCCGCTCTGTCACCCCTTCTTTTAACAGCGCCTTAAATTCCGCCATAGCCTTATCATTGATGGCGGAAACGCGGCGCATGGCCTCCATTTCCTCCTCGTCCTTCACTGCCCTGGCCCCATCCACACAGATGGAGGCATTCACATATTCTGCACCGCATCCCATTGACATCAGGGGCAGCAGGAAGCGGGCCGGCATATTTTTGTCCACCCCCAAAGGCCTGGTACTGTCCGTGCAGCCTGCCAGCATCTCAAGATACGGATCCGTGTCGGAGAAACGCACAATCTTAACTCCCGGGTCCGGCGGCAGGTTGAACATATTATTTACAAAGAAACAGCAGTCCCGGTGCCTGCTTAAGTACAGGGCCACCAGGCGCTCTCCCGCATCCACCCAGATACCTGTGAGATAGAAAATGGAGGTGGCGTCCGTTATGACCAGCTGCTCCAGACCCATCTGTTCCAACCTGTCAAGGACTGCATCCACTCGGTTTCTCTTCATATGCTCCTCCTTTAGAACTCAATCTGCATCAGCCTGTACAGTGCAAGGATATAGATCTTCAGGGACATCTTAAGGCGGTCAATGCCGATTCCCTCATCAAAGGTATGTATTTTTCCCACAAAGCCTGGAAGGGGTTCGGCCGGGATCTCAGTGCCGAAGCTGATTGCATTCTTAAAATGGCGGGCATAGGTTCCCCCTCCCATGGTAAAAGGCTTTCCGTCCACTCCCCGGATCTCATTGCCCGCATCCAGGCAGGCCTTGATCTCCGGCTTATCCACACCGATATAAAACGGTACGCTGTCCTCCACATCCGTGACCGTTACACCATACTGGGCGCACAGTTCGGACAGTTTTTTCACCAGTTCACCGCCTGTGGTATTGGTGGGATACCGGGAGTCAAAGTTCTGCTTCAGCACACCGTCCTCCATCCTGATCATTCCCCCGATAATGCTCAGGGGCGGAAAAATGCCGTCATCACACTGGATCCCCAGTCCATGCCCCTGATAGTCTTCACACAACAGGGACACCACTTTCAGGAACCTTTTTTCCTCCTCAGTTACAAGATCGTGCTCCAGCAGATAGTCCGCGATCAGCCCGATGGCATTGATCGTCCCCTCCGCATGGGAAGCATGGCCCCCGATACCGGCGGCATCGATCCTTACGCCCTCATCCGCCGGAGTGACCGTGATCCGCTCTGCCTTAGGACACTGCTCCAGGCCGGCGCGGATGACCGCATATGCCTGGTCAGCCACTGCATTGTGAGCCATACCGCCGCCAAAATCCACGATAGCCCCGTCCTTAAAGGGAAGGCTTGTAAAATTGCCGCACAGGCATCCCTTTTCACCGTTGCACAGGGGGAACTCCGAGTCAGGCGTAAACAGGAATACCGGCTCCTCATAGTGGCGGATGTAATACTCCACATCCTCCATGCCGCTCTCCTCATCACACCCTGCCATCATGCGCAGGCTGTAGGGAAGGGTGGTGCCCAGATCCTTAAAAAACTTTCCCATATAATAAGTAAGGATCAGCGGGCCTTTGTTATCCACAACTCCGCGCCCCATCAGATAGCCATCCTTTACCACCATATCATAGGGATCCGTGTTCCATCCGTTGCCGGCCGGCACCACATCCAGATGGGCGATGGTGCCGATATACTCCTCCTTCTCCCCCACAAGCTCCGCATACCCCAGATAGTCCCCGCAGTTCACGGTCTTAAATCCCATGCGCTCCCCGATCTCCAGCGCCTTGCCCAGGGCACGCCTCACCTCCACTCCAAAAGGCGCCCCTTCCTTTGCCTCCGACTTTACGCTGGGGATATCCACCACGGCCTTTATATCCCGGATGATATCCTCCATATTTGCCTCAATAAATTCATCTGCCTTTAATAATAATTCCTGTTCCGTCATCTTTTCCTCCTTATGAGCACTTAGCGCCTGTCCTCTAGGCGCTTACGTGCGATAGATGTCATCCCCACTTTGCGAGGTCTTCCACGAGCTTAGTGGGGTGGCTCCTTATGAGCACTTAGCGCCTGTCCTCTAGGCGCTTACGTGCGATAGATGTCATCCCCACTTTGCGAGGTCTTCCACGAGCTTAGTGGGGCATTTACAAAAGCCCCCGCCAAACCGGAAGGTCAGGCGGGGGCTGTATCTTACATATCCTGCCAGTCAAATGCAAACTGGGTCATGACTGCCACGCCGGACCACAGGGTCTGTTCATTTAGGTCAAATCTGGAGCTGTGCTGGGGGAAATCCCTTTCATCCCCAAAGTTTCCGCCGTGATAGTAATACACACAGGGGACGCGCTTTGTAAACTCACTGAAATCCTCCCCGCCGGGAATTGCAATCTTTACCTCTATTACATTTTCCTTTCCCAGGACCTTTTCCGCGATGGGCACTAGTTTCTTTACCATCTCAGGGTCATTATCCGTTGCGCCCAGGTAATGCCCGTAACCAACCTCAGCCGTGCAGCGCATGGTCTTTGCCACTCCCTGGAAGATCTCCCTTAACCGCTGGTAATAGTACTCCTGGTCCTCCTCGTTGTTGGAGCGGATGGAACCCTCCAGACAGCAGGTATCCGGAATGATATTGTTCTTATCCCCTGCATGGAACATGCTCACCGCACAGATTGCGGGCTTGTTGGGCTGCTTCTCCCGGCTTAGCACGGCCTGAAGCTCCGTCACCGCATAGCAGGCGGCCAGCAGCGGGTCCACTCCCAGATGAGGCTCCGCGATATGGGCGCTCTTTCCGTGGAATTTTGCCCACCAGCCCGTGATACAGAAGGAGGAGGGTTCATGTGTCCAGCCGATCTGGGCCGGCGCCACCTCCTGAAACCTACTGGTACCGGAGTGATGGCCGATCATGGCATCCACCTTGGGATTTTCCAGGACACCGTCCTCTATCATCTTCAGCGCCCCGTTGTCGCCTTCCTCGCCGGGCTGCCATATCATTTTCACAGTCCCCTTCAGCTTATCCCTGTTCTCATATAAGATCTTCGCGATTCCCAGGCCCATGGCCGTATGGCCGTCATGACCGCAGGCGTGCATGCAGCCCGGATTCTTTGAGGCAAAGGAAAGCCCTGTCTCCTCCAATATGGGGAGGGCGTCACAGTCAGCCCGGATCCCCAGGCATTTTCCCGGAAGGGCGCCATGGATAACGGCAGCCACGCCGTGGCAGTCCTCACCGCCGATCCCTGAACGGACTTCATCGATCCCGATCTCCTCTAATACCCTGAGAATGATCTTCTCAGTTTCCACTGTCTTCATGCCAAGCTCCGGGCACTGGTGAAGTTCCCTTCTCCATCCTATGACCTGGTCCTCCACTGCCTTTGCAAAGTCCTTTGTATTGATATCTGACATACGTTCCTCCTATTTTGCATCCAGTTCAGCCAGCTGCTGACGGTTTTCTTCTTCAATTCTGCGCCTGTCCGCTGCAACCTTCTTCCACGCATACAGGATCAGGGATATGGCGATAATACCGTAACACAGGAATACGCGGAAATACTCGCCCAGCTGCGGGTCGTTAAAGAGCACCTTGCCGGCCAGCGGGGTCATGAAGAACAGGATATGGAACAGGATGGTTCCTGAGAACACCTGGCCCATGGTGGCCTTGTCAATGGATGCTCCGCCTACCAGCAGGGCTGCCACCGCATAGGTGCCCACCTGCTCATGACTGTTAAAGGTCTGTACATTTCCTATGTTCTGAAGGAAAATGATCTGTCCCCAGGATGCGATCACCGTTGACAGCACGGTTGCCACGATTCGGGTCTTATCCACATTGATACCGGCCGCTGTTGCCACCTGCATGTTCATACCCACGGTCCTGATGTCCTGCCCAAGCTTTGTCTTTGTTATGAACACCACCAGCAGGCAGACCGCCGCGATCACAATGGCTGTAAGCATGGGAATCTGTACAATGAAAAATGCCTTCTGCACTGATTTTACTGTTTTCATAAGGATCTGCAGGATTGCCAGTAAAATGGTGGCTGTTAAAAATCCCTTGGTTGTAAACAGCGCTTCTTTGACCTCCGACTTCTTTTTCATGATCTTATAGGCCAGGATGCACACGGTTACCGCCGCAAGGGCAGCCAGCAGCCATGGGAGCAGCTTTACAAACATCACCTTCCAGGCATTGTCCACCGCGTATTTTGTCTCGGCGTGGAAATCAATGGTGTTCCTAAGGCCCACGTAAATCGTCTCTCCTGCCTCATTTTGGGAATTCAGCATGATCTCAGGGTTTACCATAGGGATCACGCTTCCCACCATAAAGATAAAGATCAGGTCATACACGCCCACTGCAAAGAATCCAAGGATCATGCCTGTGATCATTTCCTGTCCCTTTACCTTATTAAAAAGGATTCCTGTAAGGGTTCCCAGAACAATGGACAAAGCGGTGGCAATGATGCCTGCCAGTATGATCCCCTTTAATCCGTCATAGCTCCAGTGGGTGATCAGGATCAGGCCAATCTCCCCTGCCATGGCTCCCAGAACAATACTGAAGTTCAGGCCCATGCCGCAAAGTACAGGAAGGATCAGTGATACAATGAGGATGGCGTTCCTGCCCACACGTGATACGGTCTCCGTGATCACATAGCTTGCATTCTGTCCGGATATCTTGATACTGGCCAGACACAGCAGGGTGAAGAGAATGGGAACCATATTGCCCTGAAGGAATTCTAACACTTTATTACGTTTTTTATTTTCCATGGTTATTTTCCTCCATTCGCTCTAATCTTGGTCAACGCGTACAAAATGATACCGTTCTGGACAATGATGCGGACTACCTCGGAAATGCTTCCCGCATTAATCACCGCATTGGCAACCGGAGTTGCCAGGGTCAGAAGGCACTGGAACAGGATAACACCCAGAACCACATTAAATACGCTGGCTTTTTTCGGTGTGGCACCGCCAATGAGGATCGCTGCCATGGCCGGAAACGCCATCATCAGAGGAGCGGAATAAAACTGGTAAAAACCATAGCTCTGTGAGTAGATATTGATCCCGATGGCCGCGATCACGGTGGAAGCCACAATACCGATGGTGCGGACCCTGTTGTTATTCACGCCCAGGGTTCTGGAAAAGCCCGGATTCACGCCGCTGCACCGCATGATGATCCCTGCCTTTGTCTTCATGAACAGCCACATAAGAAGGCAGCCCACGGCAAACACCAGTAAAAGTCCCGTTGACACGGAGAAATCCTTCCAATAGGGATTGTTCTGCAGAACGCCCATCTGCTTAAAATCAATGCGCAGAAAATTGTCCAGCACCTTGTCATAGTTGTCTTCCAGCGTCATGGTTGTACGCAGACCCACACCTGTGATGGGCCATACGATCTTGGGATTATTGTATGGAAGCACCAGCCACGCAATGGACATAAGGGATACAATGGAGAAGGCCATGTAGTTTCCTACCGTCATCTCAGACCCCTTTACATTATTCAGCAGCACCGCATAAAAGTAACCCGCAACAAGGGCAAAGGGGACGGATACGATACATGCGCCCCAGAAACCGGCCAGGCCGCTCCAGTTAAACTGTACTGCAATGGAACCGCCCAGAAGACCGCAAAGGATACCGATGGGAAGTCCGAAATTCAGTCCGGCTCCACAGACAATGGAAACCATCATTGCCAGCACCAGGAATCCGTTCATGCCGATACGCACCAGACAGTCGGAATAGATCATGCCCGGGTTAATCCCCAGGGGGAATACGGAAACGATCAGCAGCAAAAGGAATCCAATTACCACAAGGCGCGAAACGCCCAGGAAGTTAACAGCTCTTTTTATCTGGTTCATTCTTACATCGCCTCCTCATCTGCATCTTCTAATTTGGATCCGCTCATCAGCAGTCCGAATTTATAGTCCTTATCATCGGAACGGAGGATCCCGGCTATCTTTCCCTCTGTGACAATGGCAATGCGGTTGCATACGGAGCGCAGCTCAGCCAGCTCGCTGGAGGTGATAATGACCGTAACGCCTTTTTCCTTGTTCAGCTTCATCAGGGAATCCAGTATCATCTTTTTAGCGCCGATATCAATACCTCTGGTGGGCTCTGATACAAACAGGATATCAGGCTCCAGGGTCAGCGCCCTGGCAATACAAACCTTCTGCTGATTGCCTCCGGATAAACTCTTTACCGGCTGTGCATGGCCGGTACACCGGATATCCAGATCCTTGATCATTTTCTTGGCATATTCGATGGCGCCTTTCTTATCATAAAAGGGTATCCCGAATTTTTTCACTACAAATTTGTCCTTTGTCTTAAGGGCTGCGATGGCGATGTTCAGCTCAATGGACTCATCCAGCATCAGTCCCACACCGCGCCTGTCCTCAGACACAAATGCAATACCGTCATCCAGGGTATCCTTTGTCTTTGTCACGTCCAGGACCCTGCCGTGTACCTTTACCTCCCCCTTGGAAGGGTAAAGTCCCATGACCCCGTTGGCAATGCTGATCTTTCCGTGGCCTGCAAGGCCTCCGATTCCGAAGATCTCACCTTTCTTTACCTGGAAGGTCACATCCCTGGCAACCTCCCCGGGCATGCTGACCCCAAAGTGGTTAAATTCCAGGCAGACCTCCCCGTTTTCCTCCTCATGGCCGATCTCCCGGTTGAGGATCTCAACCTCGCGGCCCACCATAAGCTGTGACATCTTCACCGTGCTCAGGTCAGCCGTGTGATAGTCTCCCACCATCTCGCCGTCCCTGAGGACAAATACATGGTGGGTGTTGTTCTTCACCTCATCCAGCTTGTGGCTGATAAAGATAAAGGCAATCCCCCGTTTTGCCACGGAGCGGACACAGGCCAGGAACTGCTCTGCTTCCGTCTCGGTAAGTACGGCCGTTGGCTCGTCCAGCACGATCAGCTTGGTATTTTTCTTATCCAGTTCCCTGGCTATTTCCACAAACTGCTTATATCCCACAGGAAGGCTTCCCACCCTGGTCTTGTCACTGAGTTCGATCCCCAGGGAATCCAGGGTCGCTCTGGACTCCTTGTGCATGGATGCCCGGTCTACCAGATCCAGGCGTTTTCCAAAGACAAGGCTGGCCGGGGTCTTTTTTACATTTTCCCTGTTCAGCTTAATGTTTTCAGCAACATCATAACCATCGATAAGCATGAATTCCTGATGCACCATGCCGATTCCATATTTCATGGCCTCTATGGGCGACTTAATATTGACTTCCTCCCCGTCTATGAGAACGCTGCCCTTAAAACCTCCAGTTTGCTGGATCGCGGGCATACCAAAGAGGATATTCATAATGGTGGATTTTCCGGCTCCATTTTCACCGATCAATGCCACAATCTCACCAGGCTTGACTTTTATGCTCACATCTTTCAGGACTTTATTTCCAAAGAAATCCTTTTCAATGTGATTCATCTCTAATATGTATTTACTGCTCAATGTTCTTCTCCTTTCCAGTAACCCGAAGCTTTCTCAGGGTTGTACTTCCCCCAGTCCACGGAAAACTCACGTTTAAAGGGCTGTTTTTAAAAAAAGAAAGGATGCCTAGCGCTGCATCCCTTCCTTTTGAAAGCATCAGGGAAGTTTCGTTCCCCATATAAAAATTGATAGAGAGAGATTTAACAATTAGAATCTTTCGTAGCTACACATAATGAAGAAGCCGTTGTCATATGTAGTTCCGCCGTCTGTAATGTTCTCTACGTCCACTTCGCCGCCGGCCGCATCGCTGAGGGTCTGCTTGAATACTTCTGCATCCAGCTTCTCTCCGTTCGTCTTGCCTTCGCAGAATGCTTCCGCATAAGCGTAGCTTCCTGTCATGAACAGGGTCATAAGAGGTGCGGTCCATGTTCCCATGTGGCCTGTCATGTCCGCCTCTGCCAGTTTCTCAGAAATAGCATTCATCATGTAATCAGAATCATATAACTTGTCTGCCGGTACCTCAATACCCAGAGCAGATGGGAAACCAACGAATGGAGAGGGGTCGGAAGGCATGGTAAAGTAGGACTTTGTATTAACCACGCACTTGATCATAGGCTCCTGCTGGCTGGTGTTGGTGCCAAAGAAAGCTGTCTCGGCGCCGTACTGGTCAACTGCACGCGGAACATCCTCTAATACGAACTGCTGTGTGCCGGAAGTGCCTGCATCCGACATTGGGTCAGGTGTGGTGGTCTCAACCAGGGTCAGGCCCAGCTCTGCACAGCGGTCCTTCATGTTCTGAAGACGGTCAGCGGTTGGCTGCCATGCCAGGTGGCGCGGGAAGGAATAGTGTACAAATGTCTTAGCGCCCATATCGCTTAACTCATCCACCATCTGGAAGCCCATCTTCGGAACGTTTGAGTGATAGAACACGTCACAGTTAGAAGATGTGGTAGCAGAGTCATCCTGATAGCCGGCTGCGATCAGAAGGATGTCAGGGCGTACTTCGCGGATCTTCTGGCAAGCTGCTGCAGTACCCTGTACAGCCTGGCTGAAAATGATCGCCTTTACATCCGGATCAGAAGCAAGGCTCAGGGCTGTGGAAATAGTGGTCTCCTGCTCAGTTGCAAATTTATCAGGGAATGTTGCCAGTACAACTGTGTCCGGATGCTGTTCCTGAAGCATCTCAGCTGCCCGGTAGCTCTCCTCACTCTGTGAAACCGTTGTGGTCATGATGCCAATCTTGTAATCTCCGGCTGCCTCTGCTGGAGCTTCGCTGCTCTCCGCCTCGCTGCCGCCTGCCGCTGCTTCACTTGCCGCTGTTGTTCCGGATGCAGCCGCCGTGGTGGATGGTGTGGAAGAGCCGCCGCCACAGGCTACAAGACTTGCCATCATGGAGATCGACAGCATTACTGATAAAATCTTCTTTGTCATAATCAAAATCCTCCTTTGGTATATTGTGTACTCCCGGAATCTCCGAGAGTGCACTAGTGCTTAACCCTCAGTTAAGCTGGTCACAGGACCATTAATATGTCAATTCCCGTCTGTTTTTACCCTCCTGCTTCCGAAAGGGCATTTTGCAAAATAGGTATGACGTATCGCTAATTTGTATTATAACAACATGCCCATAGAACGTCAACATGTTTTTTATGCAAACTTAATAATATGTTAATATAATCAATAAATCTTTTATATATTTGTGTATTTTGTATAATTTATTAGACATTTTCTTACTTTTTACAATATATGGGTGGGTATTGGGGAACAAAAAATGGTATGATGTCTTTTTGTGTTTCACAAAGTCATCATACCACCTTACTATCGTTGTTTTCTATTATCACTGCATCTTATCAAAGTTTTTACATTTTATGTAATCTGTCACAAAAATTGTGCCAATCTGCGCCTGTTGGTCATCACGTGAAGCAGCATGGATTCCCTGGCCTCCCGGCAGTCATGTCTTTTAATAGCCTCAGTGATCTCTTTATACCCCCCCCCCCCCAATTTCCACCTTACAGTATCCTCCGGATAACTGTAATTGGTCAGCTCGGAAAAAATCCTTGCCGAAGATGTGATGATCGGTATCAGGCTGGCTGCAATACGGTTCTTGCTGCACACCGCGATCTGTGTATGGAAGGAAATATCACATTCCACATGGCTTTGACTGCACCTGATGCACTGCTCCGCCTCCTGGCAGCACCGCTCCAGCTCCTTCACATCCTCTTCCTCTGCATACTGTGCAGCCATGGCAGCGATCTCCGGTTCAATGATCACGCACATATCCACCATATCTTTTACGGTTTTTTCCTTGTTCTCCATAAGGCAAAGCCCCAGCGGGTCATCTGAAATCCCGTATTTTTCAGAAACAAAGGTTCCGGCCCCGTGTTTCACCGTCACAATGTTCCTGGATTCCAGTATCTTAATTGCTTCCCTTATGGTCCCCCTTCCCACACAGAGCATCTGAGCCAGGGAAAATTCGTTGGGCAGCTTGTCCCCCTTCTGAAGCTTCTGTTTCAAAATATAGTCAATGAGGGCCTCTGATATCTGTTCCGGCAGGGAGCGTTCTTCCTGTCTCTCCATATTATACCCCTTATCTATTCTGATGCCAGGTCCAGATACTCCAGTATCTCCTGGGCATTGGTGTCCGGCTTGGCCTTTTCAAACACTTTCTCGATCACACCTTTTTCATCGATCACATAGGTGCTTCTCACCACGCCCATGGAAACTTTTCCGTAAAGCTTCTTTTCCTTCCACACATCATATGCCTGAATGGCTGTGAGCTCAGGATCCGATACCAGGATAAAGGGAAGTTCATACTTGGCGGCAAAGTTGGAATGGGACTTCTCACTGTCCTTGCTGACCCCGATCACCTCCACGTTCCTCTGTTTAAAACCAATATAAGCTCCCGCAAACGCACACGCCTGCTTGGTGCATCCAGGGGTGTTATCCTTGGGGTAAAAATAAAGAACTACTTTCTTTCCTTGAAAGGAAGACAGTGTAACCTCATTCCCATCCTTGTCCTTTAATGTAAAATCCGGCGCTTTCACTCCTGCCTGCAGCATATCTGTTTCCTCCTTATATTATATGGCATGCTCCCGGTGATTCCGGGAGTACACATGTGGAACGGGCTTAAAAAGTCCTTCCACTTCTGGAATCATATTATTCCAGCTTTGTCTGGTTGTCAAGCCCAGAGAAAGTCTTTATTCATACCGCCGGATGCGTAAAAATAATGATTTCACCTAAAACCCATCCCCTTTAAGGCATCTCCTCCGCATTATTAACCTGTCTCCTGCTAATAAAGCGATTTTCGCAGTATCTTCTGTCAGTTCTGCCAGCTCAAATCCAGCTTTTACACTCTGTTCCAAAATCAGTATGCCATGGGCTTTCATTAAAAATATTTTACTGGAGGGATTTTTCAGTATAGAGATCCGTGCTTTTTCAGCCAAATCTTTACTGCCTGGCTCTGCATAGGGAATCATTGGTACACAACCTAGTTTCAATTTTGCTGCCGCCCCTGTCAAATCATCCGTAATTGAGACTAATTGTTTCATGCCTTCCTTTCCAAAAAAGAACTGCCGGTCCTGCCTTAACGGCCCAACCGGCAGTTCTTTTTTTATCCGCATATATAGTCATTCTCTGTAATAAACCTATCGATCTGTTCCAGTGTAGGCGTTGAATCAGAACAGCTGTGTCCTGATATCGTAATGGAGGCAGCCGCAGCCGCATACATCAAGCACTTCTCTATGGTAAATCCACTGATTATCCCATAATTAAATGCACCTGAGTATGCATCTCCTGCGCCGAATGTTTTGATCGCCTTCACAGGATATACCCCGCCATGATAGATATCCTCTTTGGTATATATACAGGAGCCTTCCTTTCCCCTTTTTATAGACACATATTCCGCCCCACGCTCAAGGAAATATTCTGCTGATTTCCTGTCATCCCTGTTTCCAGGAAGAAACATCCGCTCCATAACATCGAATTCCTCCCGCGTACCGATTACCATATCTGATTGAAGCGCTGCCATATGGTAATACACAGATGCTTCCTCCTCCGTATCCCACGTATCGGTCCTATAGTCTAAATCCAGTATGATCCTGGTGTTATTTTTCCTGGCATAGGACATGGCAAGAAAAACACTTTCCCTGGCAGGGCTATGTGTAAGTGATGTGCCGGATATCAGAAGCATTTTCCCATCGGCAATATATTTTTCATCGATTTCTGTGCACTGTATATTCAAATCCGCGCAATCCTGACGGTACATAAAATAACTGCACTTACCATTTTCTCTGATCTCTCCCATGGTCAATCCTGATCTTCTTCCCGTGTCATCAGTACGTATATGGGAAATATCCACACCTTTTCCATTCAAATAGGAACATATGAATCTTCCGAAAGCATCATCCGACACTTTTCCAATATATCCCACCTTCAGTCCAAGATTCGCCATGGCAACAGCGGTATTGGCCGGAGACCCTCCCACATATTTGGAAAATGTCTTTGCTTCTTCCATGGGCCCGGTTTCATTTGCATACAGGTCTACCGTTGCCCTTCCCATTGCTATTACATCCATTTTTCTAAATCTGTCCAATTGCATTATGTCATCTCCATCACTCATGTTCCAGCTCTTCCAAAAGTTCCATTGCTTCTTTCACTGAATATCCGCCATGTATGATCGACTTTACTGCTTTGACCATGGGAGTGATTTTAGGATACTGTATAATAAACCTGCCATAGGTAACTCCCACTGCACCGGAGTCCAGTACATCCTTTGTCATTTTCAACAATTCCTGAGGAGTCCGGCAGTTATCGCCTCCAGCAATGGCAACCATACTGGGGGTTCCTTCCACTACCCTTGCAAAACTTTCCGGATCTCCCGTATAATTCGTCTTGATCAGATCAACTCCCAGCTCTGCCGCAGCTCTTGTTGCATACAGTATATTTTTCCAATCATATCTTGCATCATCTTTTAAGCAGTTTCCTCTTGGATATATGTGGGATATGACAGGCATTCCCAGTTCTTTTGCTTTCTTACAGTAATCGGCCAGCGTAGATAACTGCTGCGGCTGTTTGTCTCCGCATACAATACACCCGATGGACACTGCGTCCGCCCCCAGTCTTACACCTTCCTCTACCGTGGCCACCGGTGTGTCAAAATCCGGCTGGTAGGGCGAAAAAGTAGTGCATTTCAATACCAAGGGGGTAATACCTGCATGTTGGCCAAAGCACCGTTCTGCCAATCCTTTATGCATGGTTATAGCATCCGGTCCTCCTGCACACATATCATCTATGGTCTGCTGGAAGGTATCAAGTCCTCTCATAACTCCCCTGGCCATACTGTGGTCCACAGTCAATCCGAAATATCTGCCGTCCTTTTCAGGCATTAACCGGCGCATTCGTGCACTATATCCCATGAATTCCATCAATCATCACCTTTACCTTTCTTAAATTATTATCCGGGTATATTTTATTTACGTAAACAGATTAACAAAAAACATTAAATATCCAGGACAAAGAGTTGTGACCAAAACCGCCGCCAGACCAACTATGATAAAGGGTACTGCTTCCTTTACTGTGTCTGTAAATGTAGCTCCTGCGATTTTCTGTCCCACAAATATCCCCACTGCAAAAGGCGGTGTCAAAAATCCCACGCACATATTCACAAGCATGATCGCGCCAAAATGGATCGCTGTAATACCATAAGCGTTCATTGCTACCGGAAGAAGAAGCGGCGTCATGATCAGAATTGTGGCGTTAATATCCATAAATGTTCCCATAAACAGAAACAGGATATTAATCATTAAAAGGAAGCCGCCTCTGGTTGAAATGGACTGTGTAATGAGGTTTGAAAGGAAACCGGAGACCCCGGTGAGTGTTATCACTTTCCCTGCAATAACCGAAAAGGCGTTTAACAATCCGATCACAGCTGTTGATGCACCGCTGATCGCCGCTATGGTAAGGAAATCGACCTTGATCGCTTTCTTATTTACAAACCATAAGATCAGATAATAAAAAATGCCATATACCGCACTTAACGCGCCGGCTTCCGTAGGCGTACAAATACCGCCATATATACATCCGTATATAATAACAGGCATGAGTAACGCTGGAATTGCACGGAATGTGTTTTTTCCAAACTCTGCCAGCCGTTCAGTTCCGCTTATGGAAACTGCCTCCGGCTTTGGAAGATGGCGCCCAATCCTGCAATAATTAACAGCAATATATCCAACCATAAAAATAAGCGCCGGTCCAATAGTGACCATCCAGACATCCGATATTTTAATTCCCGCCGACAGCGCGTACATGATTCCCGGTACGGACGGAGGAATAAGGATCCCTAAAAAGCATGTAGCTGCCAGTAATGCCGCCACATAACCTCTGGGATATTTCTCTTTTTCCATTTCCGGCTGAACAATTTTTCCAATAGCGGATATTGTTGCCATAGCAGAACCGGTAAGCACGCCAAAGGCCATGGATGCAAGAATGGTTATGATTCCAAGGTTTCCCCTTACCCTGCCTATAATACCTCCGATCCAGTTTATCAGCATTTTGGAAATGCCGCTGTACTCCATCAATGTACCGGCATATATGTAAAACGGTATTGCCAGGAAAGAAAAGCTGTCCAAGGAGGACCATGCATACTGTGCAACCGTAACCACATCATGGCCCCCAGCCATAAACACAACCATGGAGGCAATTCCCAATGCGTAGCTAACAGGAATCACAAAAACAATTGCCACAAATAAAAACGTACCTATAAATACCAATAATGCTGTTAATGGTGTCATATCTTATTCCCCTCCCTTCATTCTGCATTAACGGATACAGGCCAAATATTGCACAGTATCCTGTATACCCCATGCCACACCGTAATAAGGGATCCAATAAGTACGGGGAAATATACAATCCACATAGGAATATGCATTGTCTGGGATGTCTGGCTTCCTCCAGCTATGAACATAATGTAATTCCCAAATACCCAGCAAAAACCAAGGAGAAACACCACTGTTATCACCAGACCTACTGTTTTTAACAGCAGAATGATCCTGTCTTTTGTTGCAGCGCTTATCCCTTTCAATGATTTGATAATGGTAGGCGCTATATCAATCTCTATCTGTCCCCCGGTATGGAGCGCATATCCCCCTCCCAGATAAGCCATCCACACAAACAGATACCGTGCCAATTCTTCTGCCCACGGGGTAGAGATCAGTAATATGTAACGGCAGACAACCTGAATAAAAATAGCTATAACAAGAACAATGGTGCAGAACGTAAGCACAATCTTTTCAAAATAAAGAAAGCAGTGATTTATTTTTTCAAATACATTCATATTATGCGATCTTGTTGATTTACTTTCTCCCATATACATTCTCTCTTTCATGCAGCTTTAAAACCTTATTTTTTATAATCTCCGCTGATGATCATATCCATGATATCTGCCGGATATTTGCCTTTTGATTCTTCCCATATTTCTTCATAAATCTTTTGCAGCCCAGCCTTCATGTCCTCTGACGGCTGTGATACCACCCACTGTCCGCTGTCAACACCGCTCTTCACCAGTTCATCCGTTGTATTCCTGAAATATTCCGTAAACTCCGCTGATGCTTTCCTTGCACACTCCGTAAACATATCCTTGTCATCATCGCTTAAGGTGTTCCAAAATTTAGGGCTTGATACAAAACATCCGCCGGAATAGCAGTAGTTCAGTTCCGTAATATACTTTATAACATCTGTTAACCCCTGATTTACATAATTGAATACCGCATTATCAAGACCGTCTACCGTCCCTGTCTGGATAGCTGACAATACTTCAGACCCTGGAATTGAAACAGGAAGGGCACCGCATTTCTCATAGAAGGATTCTACAGAGGCTACAGAAGGGATTCTGATTTTCAGTCCTTTCAGATCGGACATGTCAGTTATCTCACGCTTCATATTCCCCACCTGCCTGAAACCATTACAGAAAGAACTGATTCTGATTATGTTGTTCTCTTCCATGATCTTTGCAACCTGGTCTGCAATCCATCCCTCATTATAATATTGATCTGCCTCATCATAGTCTGATACAAGACCGGGAAGCCATGCAAATCCCAGTTTTCCATCAAGAATGCCATCAATTGACATATCATCGTTCAGATTGAAATCCAATGTACCCATCTGTATCATCTGGGCTGTATCCGCAGCAGAGCCCAGTGAACTGGCCGCAAGAACCTCACCCACATACTTCCCCTCTGAAGCCTCGGCAACGTAATCCACGAATAACTGGCAGTATTCTGCCCGTTTAGGCGAATCTGATGTAATTGTAAATTTAATAGTTTCCCCGCTCCGTTCAGCTGCCTCCACATTCTGACCTCCGCCTGAGGTTGTTGGCACAGCGGTCTCTTTTCCTCCGCATCCGTACAGTATCGTACTGGCAATTGAGATTGCGGCAATGAGTGTCATAATTTTTTTCATTTGAAAGATCCCCCTTCTTTGTAAAAATCATTGGATAATGCTACAATAATCATCTGTGGTTTCGCCATTATAGTATCACTTAACGGTTATCTTGTCAATATATTTTGATGATATTATGGTTTATTTTGATTGTTTTATGGTTTTATTATGGTTATATTTTGGTCATACAAAAAAATCCATGAATTGGTAAATTATACCAGTCCATGGATATGATTTGCATCATATTAATTTCACTAAACAACAATAATTTCACAGCCGCATTGCCGGATACTCTCCATCATCTCATCAGACGGAGGCTGGTTTGTAATAATGGTGTCAATCTGTTCCAGGGATCCATAGGATTTTATGGTCACCTTTCCAAATTTAGTATGATCAACCAGCAAATATACCTCCTGGGCACGGTTAACTGCAGTTACCTTTAATTCATTATCAGAAAGAAGGGAATTCATAACACCATATTGTACAGTTACGCCGGTTGCTGCCATGAATGCCTTGGTAAAATTATAGCTTGAAAGTATTTCCGCGCTCCTCTCATCAATACTTGTAAAGGAGTAGTAGTCCCTGTTCAGGATACCTGAAAATGTGATAATCTGAATATTAGGATATTGCAGGGCTCTTATAATAAAATCCAGATTATTTGTCAGCACTGTGACGTTGAGATTCTTTATGTAATCCACCAGATTACACACCGTAGAACCGGAATCCACAAAAATATAATCTCCGTCATTTATAAATTCTGCCGCTCTTTCTGCAATTCTTTTCTTTTCCTCCAGCATCAGGTATCCCCGCGTATTAAACGGAAGCATTCCAACATCATAGTTCTGGATCGTACTGGAAACACCCCCGTAATTCTTTACAATGCTCCCCTTCTTCTCTAACTCTATCAGATCCCTGCGTATTGTATTTTTAGACACTCCAAATTTTTCACACAACTCTTCAATCGTAACATTCTGTGCTTTCTGGATATATGCTTCCTCTTGTTCAATCCTTTTTATCTTCATACTGCTCCTTATTTAAATCATATTATCTTTACCATAATATTACCAACATTTATCCAACCTGTCAATGAACCGCTAAAATATGATAGCTAAATGCAATTTAAAAATAACAGAGCGGCCTAAACCGCTCTGCTGTCTGTGTACATCTTTTTTATTATACCAAATACTCCCCTTATAAGCACCCGGTACCTGTTTCATTCATCATTGCCGTGCATTCTTCTTAAGGAATCCCAGGATCACACAGCCCACGGCCGCTCCCACGACAACGGCTGCCAGATACATAAATGGATTTCCAATGGTGGGCAGTACGAAGATACCTCCGTGGGGCGCCCGCAGCGTACAGCCAAAGGCCATGGAAAGACCGCCTGCCAGGGCAGACCCGATGATACAGGAAGGGATTACCCTCAGCGGATCCTGTGCCGCAAAGGGGATTGCACCCTCTGTGATAAAGGACAGTCCCATGACATAGTTCACAATACCGGACTGGCGTTCTTTATCCGTGAACTTCTTCTTAAAAAATGTGGTACACAGCGCAATGGCAATGGGTGGAACCATTCCGCCCGCCATAACGGCTGCCATGACCTCAAAGTTTCCCTCAGCCAGCTGCGCTGTCCCGAATACATACGCCGCTTTGTTAAACGGGCCGCCCATGTCAATGGACATCATTCCACCCAGTACCATACCCAGCACGATCCTGCTGGCTCCGCCCATACTGCCAAGGAACCTGGTCAGCCCGTCATTGATCATGCCCATATACGGATTGATAAACGTGGTGACCACAGCTGCCAGGAAAATGCCGATCACGGGATATAAGAGCACGGGTTTAATACCCTCCAGCGATTTGGGCAGCCTGGAGAAAAGCTTTCTCAACCCCACCACAATATAGCCGCCTACAAAACCCGCAAACAGGGCGCCGAGGAAACCTGCGTTCACATCACCGCCTGCGGGATTGGCAAAGGTGGACCCCATCTTTGCGATCATGCCAGCCACAAGGCCCACAGCCAGACCTGGGCGGTCGGCAATGCTCATAGCGATAAATCCGGCCAGGATCGGCAGCATCATGCCGAATGCCTGCTCTCCAATGGTCTTTAGATATGCTGCCAGAGGCGTATTCTTGCCAAAGTTTGACGGATCAATGGAATAATCGTCAAAGAGGAACGCCAGGGCGATCAGGATACCGCCTCCGATCACAAAGGGAAGCATATGGGACACGCCATTCATCAGGTGCTTATAAACAGTACGCCCCAGGCTGTCATTGCCGTCCTCTATTCCCGTACTGCCCGCTGCCCCGGTATGGTGATACACCGGTACAGTGCCGCTTACAGCCCGCTTAACCAGATCCTCCGCCTTGTGGATACCGTCCGCCACAGGAACCATGATAACCGGCTTGCCGTCAAACCGCGCCATTTCCACGTTCTTATCCGCTGCAATGATAATGGCATCCGCCCCGGCGATCTCTTCCCTGGTGAGTACGTTCTGGGCGCCGCCGGAACCGTCCGTCTCAGCCTTTAAAGGAATCCCCAGCTTTTTACCTGTGTTCTCCAGGTTTTCCGCGGCCATATAGGTATGGGCGATCCCTGTGGGGCAGGCTGTGACCGCCAGCACCCGGTAGCCCTTTATTTCCGCCTTGACGCTGCCGGCATTTCCGCTTGCAGGCGCTCCCGCATTTGCACCTTCTGATGCTCCGTCCTTCACACCCCCAGACTCTTCTGTACCCTTCTTTCCGCCCTCTGACGCCTCCGCTCCCTCCGGGGCGCCAAATCGAGCCACCTCTGCTTCATCAATGATCTGTAAGAACTCTTCCTTGGACTTTGCAGCAATGAGTCCTTCCTTGAATCCCGGATTCATCAGCAGCGTGGACAGACGTGACAATGCTTCCAGGTGGACATCCGCTCCCTCTGCCGGAGCCGCGATCATAAACAGCAGATGGGCCAGCGAGCCGTCAAATGCATCGTAGTCCACCCCTTCAGGCACCACCATGGCTGCCAGTCCCGGCGTCCCCACCGCTTCCACCTTGGCATGGGGAATGGCAATCCCTTCACCGATCGCCGTGCTTCCCAATCCTTCCCTTGCAAGGATCCCTTCTTTATAACCGGCCTTGTCCTTCAGCCGTCCGCCCGCATCCATCAGGGATACCAGCCGGTCAATGGCCTCCTCCTTGGAAGACACCTTTACATCCAATTCAATACTTTCTGTTTTTAATAATTCAGTTATACGCATAAAAGATCGCCCCTCCTGCTTCATCAAAGTGTTTCAAACAACTTCATAATAAGGTCTTTTGTCCCGATCCCATCGGAAAACGCAGTGGCGCCTCCGCAGGCGGTCCCCAGTTTCAGCGCATGCCGGTAATCTCCGGTGTCCAGATATCCGGCGATGAATCCGGCCACCATGGAATCCCCTGCGCCCACGGAATTTTTTACCGTGCCCTTTGCAACAGCCTGTTTATGCACCTGGCCGTCCTCAGATACCAGGATGGCTCCGTCCTTTGCCATGGACACCAGCACGTTCACCGCTCCCATGTCCTGAAGCTTTCCCGCATACTCCACAATCTCCTCATCTGTGGACAGTTCTGTCCCAAACATCTGTCCCAGCTCATGGTTATTGGGCTTGATCAAAAACGGATGATACTTTAAGACATTGAGCAGCAGGTCCTTTTCCGCATCCACAACGATCCTGATCCCTCTGCCGTCCAGGCGTTCCATGATACGCTCATAGATCGTGTCATCAATGGCTGCCGGTATGCTTCCGGAAAGCACCAGCACATCCCCCTTAGTCAGTCTGCCCAATTTTTCAAAAAGTTTCCTCACATCATCCGGGGTGATCTGCGGCCCCATGCCGTTGATCTCACTTTCCTCATCGGATTTCAGCTTCAGGTTAATCCGGGACATTCCATTTTCTACCTTAATAAAGTCAGACCCGAATCCCAGCGCCTTTACTCCCCTCTCAATTTCCTCTCCTGTGAATCCTGCCACAAACCCCAGAGCCGTGCTTTCATACCCCAGATTTGCCAGCAGCGCCGAAACGTTGATGCCTTTTCCACCATAAAAGATGTTTTCCCTGACCGTCCGGTTGACGCTTCCCAGTGTGAAATGATTTACGGTTACCACATAGTCCAGTGCCGGATTGAATGTTACTGTGTAAATCATATATCACTTACCTCTCTATTCATGAAAATATATTTCTTTGTTGTCTTAATCATAATACGATATTGTATTTTCGTCAATAGTTATTTATAAGAAAATATATTTCTTATAATATTTCTACACAATGCACAAACAGGCTGCCTGTTTATGTAAAAAGCCGCCTGTTTTTTGTATATTATGTTCGATTTTTCGTTTGTATATTTACAATAATCCCCAAATCATCGTTTGTCCGGTGATATAGCCTTTTCATGGCGCCGTATATGTTCCACGGCATCCTTTTTACTTGACAGCAGCAAAAGATACAGGATCTCCATCACAGCGGTTGCCGTCACTCTTGAAAACCAGAATTCCTCGGTGAGCAGCTTCTCTCTGGTGGCTGTGACGATCTTATGATCACAGATCTCAGCCAGGGGAGAACTGCTGTTGTTTGTAATAAGGATCAGGGTACACCCATTTTCCTTTGCCCCTTCCGCCAGGGCCTGAAGCCGCTTGGAAGAACCGGAATTAGAAATGACCAGCACCACATCCCGGGGCCCCAGATTAAAGGCATAGGCCGCCTGCGCCTCCCAGATATCCCCGGCCACAGCCGCGATCCCCAGCTGGTTCAGCTTAAATGCCCCGTCCAGTGCAACGGGAATGGTATTGCCCACCGCGGCCAGCTGCACCATGCGGGCATGCTCCAGCTTGTCAAGAATCTGCTCCAGCTGGGTCACATCCATCATATTCACGGTCTCGGTCAGTTCAGCCACTTTATTGGCAAGGATATTCTGCAGGGACTGGGAAAGTTTGTCCCTGTTTATTTCATTGGACACATTTACATCCCCCCGCTCTTCCTCCAGCACCTCCCTGGCCAGAGCCAGCTTCAGGCTGTGAAACCCCTTAAACCCGCATCTTCTGCAAAAACGTGACACAGTGGCATCACTGGTGCCGCTGGCCCTGGCCAGTTCCCCCACCGTCATATCCACCACCTCTGCCTTGTGCTCCATCATATAATCTGCTATCTTTTTCTCAGCCTCAAAAAATCCGTCATAGGAGGAGCAGATAACCCCCAGCGCACTCCGTGTCTCTCCCATATCACATTCCGTCCATTCTGTGTAAATTTATTTCATGTTTTAAATATAGCACATAAAAATTAAAAATAAAAGTTGTTTTTCGTCATATATTATAATGCTTTCTAAAGCTTTATTAACTTTTTGGGAACCCCCTTGTTTTTCGATTTTAAGTGTGCTATAATCTCAGAACGCTAACATAAATTTAACACTTTCTTTACATTTGTGTCAAATTTATCCTTCCTTATTGAGAAAGAGGCTGGTATTATGAAAGGTATAAAAGCATTTCTTTACAAGTACAGGCACATGTGGGTTTTATCCTATGCATTTATCTATATCCCATGGTTTTGTTACCTGGAAAAGACTGTTACCCGCAACTACCACGTTATGCACGTGGCACTGGATGATTTCATCCCATTTAACGAATATTTTATTGTTCCCTATATGATGTGGTTTTTATACGTGGCAGGGACCATTCTCTATTTCCTGTTCACCAACAGGGAGGACTATTACAGGATCTGCATTTTCCTGTTTTCCGGCATGACCATCAGCCTGATCATCTGCACCTTTTTCCGTAATGGTACAGACTTCAGACCGGTACTGGAACCGGGCAAGAACATATTCACCACCATGGTGGCCGCTCTTTACAGGACCGATACACCCACCAATGTGTTTCCCAGCATCCACGTTTATAATTCCATCGGTACCCACATAGCTATCATGAAAAGTGAGTCCCTCAGAAAACGCCCATGGATAAGGGCATGTTCCGGCATACTGATGGTTTCCATCTGTCTGTCCACAGTCTTCCTGAAACAGCATTCCGTCATTGATATGATCGGAGCAGCTATCATGGCCTATGTGATCTACGGCATTGTCTATGGATACAACTGGTCTGCTGAAAGCAAGAAGGTCAGGGAAAAAGCCCTTGGTTAACGGCTCAGGGCATAACTATAATAAATGGCGTCCCCCAGGGGACGCCGTTTTAATTTCATAATAGTAACTGTTCAGGACACTCAGTTAAATCCATAAAACTTCTGTGTGATCTTATACCCCAGGATCAGGAGCTCCCTGCCGCCCTTTCCCGGAAGGTTGCATCCCTGTCCCAGGAATCCCAGCCGTAAGCGCAGGTACAGGGGCAGGTTCAGTTTCTTCAGATACTGCCACAGTTCCTTTTTCTTTTCCAGGTTTTCCTCCGTGCCGGACTTGATGGCAAGGACAGATGAAACCGTCATCATGATCTCCAGGTACTGTATCATATAATGGCGCAGCTTTCTGCTGCTGATCTTCATCACGTCATAATATCCCAGCATCAGCTTTGTGACCAGCAGCTGCTGGTCAATGCGTCCGATCATCACAGCCTCATTCACCGACTGGTCCTCCCTGCCGATAAAATAACGGTAAAAGTTCACATCCAGATAATAGATATTCTTCACATGGGGCAATGGCTGGTATACAAAAATATTGTCCACATAAAATGTATGCTTGGGCAGTTCCAGACCGCACTGGCGCAAAAGTCCTGTCCGGTAGATCACGGAATGCATCAGGATATATTGACCTGTCATAAAAAACTTGACCTCATTCCATCCAAACACCTTATCCTTTGGAAAGGCAGTGTGATACTTCATCACCTTTTTCCGCCTTGCTCCCTGCTTTTCATACACAAAATTGGTGACCAGCATGTCCAGGGTATCCTTGCCGTACACAAAACGGCGCAGTGTTTCCAGAACACTCCGGAACGCCTCCTCATTTACCCAATCGTCACTGTCCACCACTTTAAAGAAAATACCCCTGGCATTCTTAAGACCTGTATTCACCGCTTCTCCGTGTCCGCCATTTTCCTGGTGGACCGCGCGGCAGATATCGGGATATCTCTGTGCATATTCGTCTGCAATCTCTGCTGTCCTGTCCTTGGCGGACCCGTCATCCACAATGATGATCTCCACCTCGTCCCCGCCGGTAAGCAGGGTCTGGATACAATGTTCCATATAACGTTCCGAATTATAGCAGGGTATTGCTACGGATAATAATTTCACTTTTTCTCCTCCTGTTCCTTGCCCGTTATGGGCATTCCATGTCTTCACCGCAGACACCTGCCTGTACTGCACGCAGCATGTACAGTGCATGTCCTCCCGGACGGATGAGGGCATGTCCTCTCCATCACAGCCCAAACACCACCAGGGACGCCAGGTTCGCTGCCCCGTGCATGAGCACTGCCATAAGGTATTTCCTATAAATGCTGGTCTCATACCCCCATGCCAATATCATTCCGATCGTGAACGCGTAAATGCCCTGGATCCAGTTTCCGTGATACAGCCCAAACGCCAGGGCTGAAATAAGGGAGGAAGACCAAAATCCCATATAACCTCTGAGCCAGCCGTAAAGAAGCGCGCGGAATATAAGTTCCTCTGCCAGGGGCGCGGCTAACAGCGTGGATGCGAGAAACCGGATTCCATGGAGGGATGCCGGTTCCATGGCTGCCTCGTAAGCAGCCAGGCTGCTCTCCGGCCACGGAATGACCCTTACCAGCAGGTTCCCAGCCACGGCAGCAGCTGTTATTAATGCTATGCGCAGCTGCCATCCCTGGGGCAGCAGCTCTCTTCCATCCTTCATAACCGCCTGTCTTCCTGTTTTCATTCTGCTGACAGTATAGCATGACTGTATGGGATTTGCCACTATATTTTATCTCTTTTCATTGCATTTTTTCCCAATTTCCCCTATAATAATCTTATTTATACAACACATTCAAAGCAGTATATCTACTGTGCGGATTCTCTTTGATCCGAATCCGATGTGGATTGAAATAAAGACAAGCGAGGTATGGATTATGGCAAAAAAACGCATTGTAATGGCCATTGGCCACAAAGATTTGGGAACCAATCTTCCGGAGCAGAAGGCGGCTGTGGCCAGAACTGCCAAGGTCATTGCTGATTTTATACAGGAGGGATGGCAGGTAGCCATCGTGCACAGCAACGCCCCTCAGGTAGGCATGATCCACACTGCCATGAATGAATTCGGAAAACAGCACGATGGATACAGCAAGGCCCCCATGTCGGTCTGCTCCGCCATGAGCCAGGGCTATGTGGGCTATGACCTGCAAAACGGCATCCGGGCTGAGCTGATCAAACGCGGAATCTATAAACCAGTCAGTACGGTCCTGACCCAGGTCACCGTGGATCCCTATGACGAGGCTTTCTATACTCCTGTGAAGGTGATCGGCCGTGTGATGACAGCAAAGGAAGCTGAGGAGGAAGAGGCAAAGGGCAACCATGTAAAGGAAGTGGAAGGCGGGTTCAGAAGGATCGTGGCTTCCCCTCATCCCATCGCTATTGTGGAGATCGATGCCATCAAGGCCCTGCTGGACGCCGACCAGCTTGTGATCGCCTGCGGAGGCGGCGGCATCCCTGTGATGGAACAGGGCTATAACTTAAGAGGCGCCAGCGCTATCATTGAGAAGGACCTGGCCACCGGTCTTCTGGCAAAAGAGGTGGACGCCGATGTGATGATGATCCTCACCAGTGTTGAGAACGTAACCCTGAATTACGGGACAAAGGACGAACAGCCCATCAACCGCATGACTATTGATCAGGCCAAGGATTACATCAGCCAGGGACAATTTGAATTTGCATCCATGCTGCCCAAGATAGCTGCATCCGTGGATTTCCTGGAAAGCGGAAAGGGCCGCAAGGCCATCATCACCACCCTGGACAAAGCCAAGGAAAGCTTGAAGGGAAATGGCGGAACCGTCATTGAATAATTTCGGCGGATAGGATCTGCGGATATTAAAAAACTGCTAACTGTGAAGACTCCGGTTAGCAGTTTTTTACGCTCTTGAGATTATTTTTCATTCACAGCATCTGTCCCCATATTAATGATCTCCTTTGCCATGGCAGTCATCTCATCCTTTGTAATCCCCCGGTTGACATCCATCAGACTGTAATAAATATCATTCTGGAACCAGCCCAGATAATTTGCGTATTGCGTGCTGTAATACAGTTCTATATCACCGTATGTTGAAACCGATGCATTTTCCTTTACAGACTGGCCATCGTATGGTTCTGCAGAAAAGGAAACTGTTTTTGCGGTATCCTTATCTGACGTATATTTGAAGCTGATCCCCATCCTCTTATTGGCAGCAGAGCTGCTTACATCACCATCATATGTTTCTGTTATGGTCCCGGATGAAAACTTGAATCCTCCGGCAAGCATCTCCGGCACCTTTGGTTCAAAACCAACATCCTTTTTGAGAGTTTCGGCATCCGGTATCTGAGCGTAGTTGTTGGCAGAGCTGGAAACCGATACCATGGTCTGGGAAGCGGCATAACAGGGAACTGCATTCATCAACAGCGCACCTGTCGTACACAATAGGGCAATCTTCTTTATCCTCATCTTTATTTTTTCTCCTTTCAGCTTTTTATGAACATGAGTATATCAAAGACTTGTCTAAAATTCCTCTATTTCCCCACATAAAAACAGCTCCCTTCCATGTAAACAGTTTGACGATCTCAACTGTTTACCGGAAGGGAGCCTGGCTGCGCCCTATTTTCTTTACCCTACTGCCGGCGTCTCCGCCAGCACACGCCCCTTAATATAGTCCACCATCTCATCCCGGGACATTCCCAGGGACAGGGCCAGTTCTGAATACAGATTTTCTTCCGCTGTCTTAAAATACCGCTCGTCCAGGTCCGTCATCTTCTTTCCCTGTTCGATCCTGTCCTTTCTGCGCAGGTATAATGCCTTTATCATACTGACCCATACACGGCAGTCACAGGTTTTTAATGCCTCCTTATACCGTTCTTCCCTCTGCTTGTCTTCCGTCACTTCCATCTCCTGCACATCCTGGATCCTGTCGATCAATTCAAGGGCCTCTTCCCGGGTAAGGAGCGGCCTGATCACGGTCTTGTCCGAATCCACCGGGGTGACGATCTTGGAATCCTGATGATAATAGGGCCTGAGAACATAATAGAGCTTGCCCTGTGGTCCGCCAGGCCTGTCTATGGTTGTGATATCCATGACCTCACAGACCCCTCTGATGCCGTAAATGATATACTGGCCTTTTTCAAACATATTTTTACCGCCTGCTTCCCTAATTTTATAATATTTATTGTAACACTAAAACCAGGTCGATGTCAGGCGTTTTTTGACGATCATTTTATTTTCATTCAATATGCCCCATGCGGGGGTGGCTGTCTTTGTGCACATTTTCCACTATTCATGCACAAGGGGAGCTGCCGAACACGGTTCTGATCGTATCCAGAGTCTGCCTTGCCCCGGAAAGGATGTAGGAATAATCCATTCCAGAGGACAAGATGGTCAGTCCCCTGTCATACCAGAATTTCAGTGTTTCCGGATCAGTGGAGCCGGTGGATATCCCAATAGGTACCTGATGCCTCCCAGCCGTCTGCACCGCTTCATCAATGAGCTTTAAATTCCGTTCATCAAACACCTGGTTCAGGATCCCAATGGAGCCGGACAGATCGCAGGCTCCAATGATCACCCCGTCTATATATGGGTTGCACAAAATCTCATCCAGATTCCTTACTCCTTCCTTGCTCTCTATCTGTATCAGCCTGCACAACTCCTTATGGCCTGTGCGTATGTACCCGTCCATGTCCTCCAAACCGTATTTGACAGCCCTGATGGGACCAAAGCCCCGCTTTCCCTCCGGAGGATAAAGACAGCTTTCCATGGCTTGTCTGGCCTCCTCAGCCGTGTTGATCACAGGGAATACGATTCCATCCGGCCCCTGCTCCAAAACGCGCTTTACAAGTATGGGATCGTTCCAGGGTACTCTGACAACAGCCGGTGTCCCCCCGGCTCGCACTGCCATAAGGTGCATCTCCAGGGTCCTGTAGTCAATGGCCGAATGTTCCGTATCGATCCAGATAAAATCATAATCCAGATTGCTGACGATCTCAGATATGCATGGGTCTGTGAGGATCACATGCGCCCCTGCCAGCGGTTCATGGTTTTTCAGTTTTTCTTTTAAGATGTTCATTTTCTTCTTCCTTTCACGCTATTCTTTAACTGCGCCCATTGTAATGCCCTGGGTAAAATAATTTTGGAACATTAAAAACATGATGCACAGGGGCAATGCTGCATATACAGCCCCCGCCATGGTAAGGCCCGAATCCGGGTTCTGCTCATTCTGGGTGGACGCCACCCCCAGCTGAATGGTCTTTAGTTCGTCTTTGGTCAGCTGGATCAGCTGCCACAGGTAATCGTTCCACACCTGGATAAACATCAGGATAATAAGGGCCGCGATCCCGGCCTTTATCAGGGGAACGTAAATTCCGCTGAATATGTACCACTCCGATGCCCCATCCATCCTGGCCGCCTCCCTCAGGGCATCCGGAATGGACTCAAAATGCTGCTCCAGCAAAAAGATCCCAAAGGACAGGGCCACATTGGGCAGAATGGCCCCCGCGTAACCGCCGCTGATCCCCAGCTTCTGGGTCACCTTAAAAAGAGGGATGATATACACCTCCTTGGGCAGCATCAGGGTGGCAATGAACAGCATAAACAGGACCTTCTTTCCCTTAAACTGCATTTTAGCAAAGGCATAGGCAGCCAGCACGCTGGTCAGAACGATCAGCGCCGTGGTGACCGTTGATATGAATACCGAGTTAAACAGCCAGCGCAGCGTATTGCTGTTGGAGAACAGATTTACATAGTTCTGCAGTGTGGGATGTTTGGGAAACCACTCCGGTACCATGTTATTGATCGCATGGGAGTACTTAAAGGAACTGCTTAAAAGCCAGTACAGGGGAAAATAACTGATGACCGCCCCAGCCACGATCAGGCAGTTGCTGATAAAATCAAAAGAACCCTTTCTCTCTTTCATCTTAACCTACCCCTTTCTCCGAAACAGCTTAAACGGTACCAGCGAGATCATGAACGTGACAAGAAACATCACCACTCCAATGGCAGATGCCCTGCCCTGGTTAAATGATTTAAACGCCTCGGTGTAACACAGGTACATAAGGGAGGAGGAGGCGTAGTTCGGCCCGCCGCTGGTCATGACATTGACAATGACAAAGACCTTCATCACCCCTATGATGTTGATGACCACCAGATAAAGTGTGGTAGGTTTCACCAAGGGATACACAATGGATTTAAGGATATCCACCCTGGAGGCGCCATCGATCCTGGCCGATTCCATTAGCGTTGTATCGATCCCCTGCATGGCGGCCACATACAAGACAATTGCCTGCCCTACATTCATTACGCAGATCAGCAGGATCAGCACATAGAGAACGTATCTGTAGTCCCCCAGCAGGTTTAGGTCATGGATCCCGAATTTGCCAAGTATGTAATATACGATTCCAAAGGAGGGGTTCAACATCCATTTCCAAATGGTACCATATACCACCATTGAGATGATCGTGGGGATATAATAGCTCCCCCTTATAAAAGTGATGTAACCCGCCCTTTTATCAAATACGGACGAGGATATAAAAAAACCAGCCCCCACGGTTATAACAGTGGTCCACAGGACCATGACCAGCGTGTTTCCCACGGCCTTGTAAAAGATCGGATCTGTAAACAGGGATCTGTAATTGTCCAGGCCGCAGAATGTTTCATCAAAAAAAGAAACGTCAAACATGCTGAGGCGGAATCCCTCTATCACCGGATAGACCAAAAACAATCCAAAGAACAGCAGCTGTGGTGTGATGAACATGTATGCCACTGCATTTTCCTTTAATATCCTGATATTTCTCTGAGTCATTGTGAACAACCCTTTCCTGGTGTCTGAGCAGTCCTGCCGACTGCGTTTTGGCATAAAAAGGGCAGGGAAAAGTCCCTGCCCACAACTTTTCTCAAGGATTCAGTATGACGGAACGCTTGGCTGCCTTGGAAATCGCTTCATTGGCGGACTTCACAAACTGGTCCAGCGCTTCCTTGGGAGTCTTCTGACCTGTTAGGACTGCCTGGATCTCGGGGAAATAATAGGAACGCGCTGATACATATCCCGGCACCCTGCCTGTGATGGAAACCATATGGCCCAGAGCCTCCGATGCCTCTACAATATGGATATCCTGGTTCCCGTCCTTAAGCTCCTGCAGTTTTGACTGGCGGACAGGGATCAGCACCTTGGATGCCTCTGTATAAGGTTCGGAGCAGAAAAACCGGACAAACAGCTTGGAGGCAATGGTTTCCGCCTCATCCCCTGTGTTAAATATGGCCCCTCCCTTTACATAAGAAAGGCAGTAGGGATCCGTCTCCCCCGGCTCATTGGGATAGTAGGCCCATTTGAATTCAAAAGGTTCTTCAATGGATCCGTTTTTAAGGCCTGCAACCAGGTTATTGTAAGTCAGGTTGTTTAAGGTGACCACGGCCAGGTTCTTGTTCAGGAACATCTGGTAGACATCCCCGTGGCTCAGCGTCTCCCCTCCCGGGGCCAGCAGTCCCTCGTTCTTCATCTCCACGATCAGATCCAGGGCCTTAACGCCTTTTTCATCATTAATGGTAAATTCCGTGCCCTGGTCATTGACAAATTTCCCTCCATACATGCGCAGCAGCATGTTGGTAAAGGAGTCACCCTGCTGGCTGTTGGCAAACACAGCAAAGGGATAACAGTTGTCCAGCCCTTTTACCGCTTCCAGGGCGGATTTAAATTCCTCCGGAGTCCACACGCCTATGTCTCCCTTGGGAAGATAGCTCTCAGCCCCTGCTTCCTTAAACAGGCTCACATTGATCCCCATCATCCCCACCTCTGCGCTGAATGGGAAAATATACGTCTTTCCCCCCAGTTCCAGGCTGTCCCAGACAGATTTGGGTATGTCCGCCCTGTCCTCCTCTGTAACAATATCATCCAGAGGGACCATAAGGCCTTCATGGACATAATCACTGAGGGCAAAATCCGATTCGTAGTACATATTGGGCAGGGTGCCCGACTGTATGGCGATGGCCAGCTTCTCCGCTCTCTGGGAACCGTCAATGAGGATGGGATTGACTTTGATGTTGGGGTATTTAGCCTCAAACTCTGATTTTACAAAGTTAAAAAAGTCAAGGTAATCTCCGCCTTCCACAGATGAATCATATACCCCTTTCCAGTCCGGGCCGGTCCAAAGCTCCAGCTCTATCTGTTTGTCCGCAATCTGGGCATACAGTTCATCCATCACCTTCTGTCCGTCTGCGTCCTGTACCTTCCCCGGATCTGCGCCTGCCTGTTCCTTTGTCTCCTCCTGCGGGCCCTTTGTCTCCTGTCCGGCGTTTGTCTCCTGTCCTCCTGATGCAGGCGCCACTGTTTCCGTTCCCGCGCCTGTGGCCGGTGCCTTCTGGCTGCTGCCTGCGCATCCCCCAAGAAGTCCTGTAAGCATACTTCCCGCCAGCAGCAGTGCAAGTCTCTTCCTCATAGAATGTAACCTCCCTCTCTTTGATGTTATGTTAGCTTTTTGATATGACTAAGTATAGCATTCTGTGTAATTATTACAATAAACTGATTTTGTATTCCTAATATCATTTCAATGTGCACAAAAATAAAGATAGTACTTTTTTTGTATTTAGTACTATCTTTATTTTACCCGCAGCGGACAAGGAGGCGGATGCGCCCTTGTCCGCTGTGGGTATCATGCCTGTTTATCCCTTTCTGTATTCCATTGGCGTTACTCCTGTAATCCGCTTGAAGATCCGGTTAAAATAATAGCTGTTCCGGTATCCCACCATTTCCGCGATCTCAAAGATCTTCAGATTGGTCTCTTTCAGAAACTTCTTTGAGTGGTGGATCCTCAGGCACATGAGATAATTGGAAAAAGTAATGGTCAGGGCCGTGTTAAACAGAAAGCTGAAATAGGAAGGATTGAGATTTACCAAATCTGAAATCTCATTCAGCGTCAAATCCCGGTTATAATATTGATTCATATATTCCAGAGACCGGCGCACTGCCGGGGGATACTGGTCTGCATACTCCCTCTTCCTTGTATTTCTGAAAACCTGGTATACCCGGGACCACTGGTCGCCGGCCTGTCTTTTGTCCTCATGTTCATCCGCCGGACCATGCCCCTCTTGTTCCAGAGCATGCTGCAGGGCCCTGCGGAGTCCGTTGGGGTGGTTCTCCATGGTCCCCGTATACATACAGGCATTTATATTCAGTATGTCATGGAGCACGGTCCTGCACCTGCCGCACATTTGACGCAGCATCCGCTGAAACTCATCCAAAGTCCTGTTGTTGGAGAAAACCACAATGCCGTATGCCATATCGTCCAGCTTGATGCACCATGTGGTAAACACTTCATTGAACAGGTTCTCCACAACATGTTCCACCGCCTCCCCTGACAGTTCTTCCTTTCCTTCCTGCACATATTTCAGGCACACACACGTGACCAGGCAGTCTCCTCCCCCCACCTTCCAAAGTGCGTCATCCTCCTGCATTTCCCCTGTCTGGGACAGATAGTCTGATAAAAGCAGCTTTACAGGCCTCGATTTCTCCCGGCTTTTCTTTTCCTTTGCAATGCTCTTTGCAGCTTCATCCAAGGCTCCCATGAGGGATTCCTCTGTCATGGAGAGTTTCAGCACATAATCCGAGGCCCCCTGCTTCATGGCCTCCCTGACCAGTTCAAACTCACTGTAGCTGCTGAGGACAATGATCCCCACAGGCATTTTCCTTCTTTTTATCTCCTTTATCAGCTGGATGCCGTCCATCTCAGGCATCTTGATGTCCGTGACCACAATGTCCGGCATTTCCTTTTCCATCTCCTTCAGGGCCGCCTTACCGCTCCCGGCACTTCCGGCATAGGTGTATATCCCCCCTGATCGCTCCAGTATGGACTGGATTCCCACCCGGATTATCATCTCATCATCTACCACCAGTACCTTCATCTGTGTGTCCCCTCTCCTCGTACTCCTCCGGAATATGCAGCCTGACCGCTGTAAAATGTTTCCTCCGGCTTTCTATTTCCACCCCGTATTCCGCGCCGTAGATCAGCGTGATCCTGGAGTGGACATTGGAAACCCCGATCCGCCCCCGCTTACCCACTTCGTTTTCCTTTAGTATCCTGTCAAGAATGTCCCGGTCCATCCCCACCCCATTATCCCATACGGAAATGACGATCCCCCGGCTGTCCCTGTCAATGGTAAGCCGTATCTCCCCCGGCTCCTCCTTTGGGGCAATGCCGTGGAAGATGGCATTTTCCACAATGGGCTGCAGGATAAACCTGGGCACATAACACTGCAAAAGCCCCTGGTCCCCGCAGCTGGTTTCCAGGCTGATCTTGTCCTGGTACCGGATCTTCTGTATGGTGAAATAATGGCCCAGAATCTCCAGCTCCTCCTTAAGCCGTACAAATTCATCCACCCGGCTGTAGGATGCCTCCAGTATGATCCCCAGGGAATTTACCATGGATTCGATCCCCCTGGCTCCCTGAAATACCGCCATCCACTTGATGGAGCTTAATGTATTATAGAGAAAATGCGGATTGATCTGCATCTGCAGCATGGAGATCTCCAGCTTTCGTTTCTCCTTTTCCTTTCTCCGGTTCTCCTCCATCATGGACTGGATATCCTGCTCCATTTTATAGAGGTTCTGGTACAGCAATTCAAACTTCTTTCCTCCCGGACCAATGGAATGGCTGTAGTTAAAATCCCCCTGGGCAATGTGGTTGATCTTTACGATCACTTCCTCAATGGGCCTGGTGAAGCTGTTGGAAAATTTAAGAGACAGCACAAAGGACAAAAGGATCAGTCCTATAATCAATGCCGCTGTCACATAGAGGAAATGGCTTTCCTGCCGCACCACATTCTCCAGCTGGATCACACGCACCAGCCAGAGGTTGGAGGCGGATGACTTCCTGTACACCACCAGTCTCCCGTTCATGGACTGGATCCTGGTCTGCCTGGCATTAGACCGCTCCAGCTCAATGGGCTCCATATCCAGGAGATTCATGGTAGTGCCGCTGTCCCTGTTGATAAAATCCTCATCATCCGAGTACACGATCTGTCCGGAGGCATCCACCAGGTAGCTGTGTGTGTCGGAGTCTGAAAAAGGATGGTATTCCTCCCCGAAAAACAAGCTGGGGCTAATGAACACCACCATATCCCCCAGTATCTCCATATCATCGGAACGGCAGATTTTTTTATAAATGGGCACAATATATTCCGTGGGCGCAGCCACCCACACATGGGGGATCCTGGTGAAATTTTTCTGCATCTCCCACCAACAGATGGCCCCTGTGGTATCCATGCTCTTCCGGTACCACTCCGTACCCTCATAGTCCTCTTTATCAATCAGATATGATTCAAATCCCTTTCTCACCTTCAGGCCGTTATTCCCCTCGATATGCAGGACGCTGATGTACTTTTCTATGGGCTGCATATAATTTTCCAGAGTCATGTAAAAGCGTGAACTGGACTCGCTGAAGGTGTCGGCCTGGGATTTTGGAACCTGCATCATAGCCTGCAGATTGCTGTCATTTGAAACCTTGAGGATCAGGTTTTCCAGCAGTGAAAGATTGGAGTCCACCAACTGCAGCTGGTTTTCCAAAAACAATTTCTGGTCCTTTTGGACCCTTTCATAGATGGTCCTGTCCATGACCGAGTAAAGGATGATCCCCAGAAAAATCAGGATGACCGTTGAAGTGATAAAAAAATATGTAAACAATTCTTTTTTAAGCGACCACCATCCCAAAGCCCCCGCCCCCTTTGTCAGAATTTTTCCAATA
The DNA here is from genome assembly GCF_040545455.1 of Enterocloster citroniae. NCBI lineage: Bacteria > Bacillati > Bacillota > Clostridia > Lachnospirales > Lachnospiraceae > Enterocloster > Enterocloster citroniae. Next base: position 43,835 of record NZ_JBEPLZ010000019.1, read on the forward strand.
ATTCTATTCTAATGTGAAAATTCATCAAAAGCAAGACCGTTATTTTTCCGTAACACAGAATACACAAAAGCCACACCCGGCCCATTGCCGGATATGGCTTTTGATCATTCCTATGCGTTCTTTACCATGGCAATATCGATCAGCGTAAGCTCCCTTGCCCGGTTCTCCAAACTGGTAACCAGCGCGGCTGCCGTATCCAGGGATGTCAGCACGTTAACCCCTGTCTCAATGGCATTGCGGCGGATGATGAAGCCATCGTGGCTTCGCTCCGCTCCCTGCGCCGGGATATCGATGATCAGGTCGATCTGATGGCCCAGGACCAGGTCCAGGATATTGGGTGACTCCTGCTCCAGCTTGCGGATCTCATAAGCCTTGACACCGTTCCTATTCAGGGTTCTTGCGGTTCCCCTGGTGGCAAAGATCTGGTAACCCACTGCCGCAAACCTGCGGGCAATATCCACCGCCTCCTCCTGATCGCTGTGGCGGATGGTCATAATCATCTTTTTGTACTTGGGAAGGCGGATGCCCGCTCCCTCAAATGCCTTGTACAGGGCCTCGTTAAATGTCTTCGCAATGCCCAGGCACTCGCCCGTGGACTTCATCTCAGGTCCAAGGCTGATATCCGCGCCCCGGATCTTCTCAAATGAGAATACGGGCATCTTGATGGCAATATAGTCAGCCGCGGGCTGAAGTCCCGGCTTATAGCCCAGCTCCCGGATGGTGTGGCCGCAGATGATCTGGGTTGCCAGGGGCACGATGGGGATCCCCGTTACCTTGCTGATATAGGGAACCGTACGTGAGGAACGTGGATTCACCTCGATAATATACACATTATCCCCGTCCACAATAAACTGGATGTTGATCATGCCCTTTACGTGGAGCGCCCTTGCCAGCTTTTCGGTGTAATCCACAATGGTGTCGATATTGTGCTGTGTGATATCCATGGCCGGATACACGGAAATACTGTCACCGGAATGGATTCCCGTGCGCTCAATATGCTCCATAATGCCTGGGATCAGGATGTCGGTGCCGTCACAGATGGCGTCCACCTCGATTTCCTTGCCCATGATGTATTTATCCACCAGGATCGGATGCTCCTGCGCGATCATGTTGATGATGCCGATAAACTCATCAATGTCCTCATCGCTGATGGCGATCTGCATACCCTGTCCGCCCAGCACATAGGACGGGCGCACCAGCACGGGATAACCCAGCTCATGGGCCGCCGCTTTGGCCTCCTCCGCCGTGAATACGGTGCGGCCTGCCGGTCTGGGGATATTGCACTGCTCCAGGATGGCGTCAAACAATTCCCTGTCCTCCGCAGCGTCCACATCCTTTGCAGCTGTGCCAAGAATGGGGACTCCCATTTTCATCAGAGCCTCCGTCAGCTTGATGGCCGTCTGTCCGCCGAACTGCACCACCGCGCCGTCCGGTTTCTCTATATCCACAATGCTCTCCACATCCTCCGGTGTCAGCGGTTCAAAGTACAGCTTATCCGCAATGTCGAAGTCCGTACTTACGGTCTCCGGGTTATTGTTCACGATAATGGTCTCATAGCCTTCCCTGCTGAAGGCCCAGGTGCTGTGCACGGAGCAGAAGTCAAACTCAATGCCCTGTCCAATGCGGATGGGACCGGAACCCAGAACCAGAACCTTTTTGCGGCCCTCTGTCTTCTCCGCCTCGTTGAAGCTTCCAAAACAGGAATAATAGTACGGCGTCTCTGCCGCAAACTCAGCCGCGCAGGTGTCAACCATCTTGTAAGCTGCGCGGATGTCATTTTCATAGCGCTGTTTTTTGACCTCTTCCTGGGAAATGCCGGTCAGCCTTGCGATCACGTTGTCAGGGAACTCGATCCTCTTGGCCTCTTTGAGAAGCTCTGCAGTCAGCTCAGACTTTCCTTCACCCACTGCCTTCAGGGCATTTTCCATCTCCACAAGGATCGCCAGCTTGTCGATAAACCACACATCGATCTTGGTAATGGCGTGGATCTCTTCATAAGAAATGCCTCTGCGCAGCGCTTCCGCAATCCTCCAGATCCTCATGTCATCCACCTTTTCCATCTGCTCCCTAAGCTCACTGTCGGTGAATCCGATGAAATCGTAGGACAACAGGCAGTCCACATGCTGTTCCAGGGAACGGATGGCTTTCATCAGGCCGCCCTCGAAGTTGGTGCAGATGCTCATCACCTCTCCGGTGGCCTTCATCTGGGTTCCCAGGGTGCGCTTGGCGCTGATGAATTTATCAAATGGAAGCCTTGGCATCTTGACCACACAGTAGTCCAGCATCGGCTCAAAGCTTGCGTATGTTTTTTTTGTAACCGCGTTCTTGATCTCATCCAGGGTGTAGCCCAGGGCGATCTTGGCCGCCACCTTGGCAATGGGGTATCCGGTGGCCTTGCTGGCCAGAGCGGAAGAACGGCTCACACGCGGGTTTACCTCGATCACGCAGTACTCAAAGCTGTCAGGGTTCAGGGCGTACTGCACATTGCAGCCGCCGGTGATCCCCAGCTCGCTGATAATGTTGAGGGCGGAGGTACGAAGCATCTGGTACTCCTTGTCCCCCAGTGTCTGGGAGGGGGCAACCACGATACTGTCGCCGGTGTGCACGCCCACGGGATCGATATTTTCCATATTACAAACCGTGATCACGTTACCGGCGCCGTCCCGCATCACCTCATACTCGATTTCCTTCCAGCCGGCAATGCAGCGCTCCACCAAAACCTGTCCCACACGTGAGAGGCGGAGGCCGTTTTCCAGAATCTGGGCACACTGTTCCGGATTCTGGGCAATACCGCCGCCGGAGCCGCCCAAGGTATAGGCGGGACGGAGCACCACCGGATATCCGATCTGCTCCGCGATCTCCAGACCGCGTTTTACATCCTCCACAATGTCGGAGGGAGCCACCGGCTCGCCGATCTTCTCCATGGTTTCCTTAAACATCTCGCGGTCTTCCGCTTTCTTGATGGTCAGCGCCGTGGTTCCGATCAGGCGCACATTATGCTTCTTAAAAAAGCCCGCGTCCTCCAGTTCCATGGCCAGGTTAAGCCCCGCCTGTCCGCCCAGGGTGGGCAGAACGCTGTCCGGCTTTTCCTTTAAGATCAGCTGCTCCACCACTTCCACGGTCAGTGGTTCAATATAAACCCGGTCCGCAATATCCTTGTCCGTCATAATGGTGGCCGGGTTGGAGTTTAAGAGCACAACCTCCACTCCCTCTTCCTTTAAGGAACGGCAGGCCTGTGTACCCGCATAGTCAAATTCGGCGGCCTGTCCGATGATGATCGGGCCGGAACCGAGTACAAGAACTTTGTTAATATCAGGATTCTTTGGCATCAGTTTTTCACCTCCATCATTTTCAGGAAACGGTCAAACAGGTATCCGGAATCCAATGGTCCGGGGCAGGCCTCAGGGTGGTACTGAACCGTGAAAATGTTCTTGCCCACGTATTTCAGCCCCTCGTTGGTGCCGTCATTTACATTCACAAACGCCGGAACCGCAATCTCCGGGTTCACCTTTTCCATGTCGACCACATAGCCGTGGTTCTGGGAAGAAATGTAAACTCTTCCTGTCTCCAGGTCCTTGACCGGATGGTTTCCGCCCCTGTGTCCGTATTTCAGTTTATAGGTGTCCATTCCGTTGGCCAGAGCCATGAGCTGGTGTCCCAGACAGATGGCAAAGATCGGAACATCCGATGCATAAAGTTTCTTTATTTCCTCAATAATGGCCGTGTTCTCCTTGGGATCGCCGGGGCCGTTGCTGAGCATGATGCCGTCCGGGCAGGCTGCCAGCACTTCCTCTGCCGGGGTATCCGCCGGATATACGGTAACCTCACAGCCAAGGCTGTTTAAGGAACGGGCAATGTTTTTCTTTGCACCGTAATCCATAAGAGCCACCTTTTTCCCCGCGCCCGGGAAGCTGCCGCCGGGGGCTTCACTGTGTCCCGGAAGCACATACTTCTCCTTCGTGGAGGTTTTCAAAACAACACCGGTGACGCTGTATTCCTTCATGCGCTCTGTGGGCTCGCTAAGATCGGTATACTCCTTTGTGGTGATCATACCGTTCATGGTGCCTTTTTCTCTTAAAATTTTGGTAAGGGCTCTTGTATCGATACCGCTGATACCGGGAATGTCATGTTCTTTTAAGAAGTTCTGGATGGTATCCTCGCTACGGAAGTTGCTGGGGATTCTTGATAATTCTCTTACAATATAGCCGTCCGGCCAGGGTTTTGCTGATTCCATGTCTTCATGGCAGATTCCATAATTGCCAATCAGGGGATATGTCATGACTACTGCCTGTCCCGCGTATGACGGGTCGGTCAGCACTTCCAGATAACCGGTCATAGATGTGTTAAACACGATCTCACTGATCACTTCACGCTGGGAACCAATACTTGTCCCGGTGAATACAGTTCCATCTTCCAGTATGAGGTATGCTTTCATATGGGGGTACCTGTCCTTTCCTATGTGTTTGCTGTTGGGCCGCAATAACGCCAAAGCGTGTCTGAACAATGCTTACTGCACACTTTAGCCCAAATTGTAAAGATTATACTGTATTTCGATTTATTATTCAATAGCTTTAAAGGCTAAATTTTTTTGTCTATGCCAAACAGTTTTTCAGGAATCATTTCCATCCCATCTCCCGCAAAATGATCAGGCAGGGCCTTACGGCATTCTATCCATGCCATATGCCCTGCCCGGTCCTCATCTGATCTTATGCTGTTCTCATCCTCTTTTTATCCTGGGAGCGCCCCTATACCAGTTCCGCGATCCTGGTGATTCCCACATAAATATGCGATATCCTGTACCAGGTGGCAAAGTCCACCACCCCGGTCTGGGGCAGGCCGAATATGGACTGGAACTCCCTGACCGCCTCCGCTGTCCTTGGCCCGTAGACCCCGTCAGGCGTCACCCTGGGAATTGCGGTGTAAACCGTGGCAATGGTATCCAGCTGTTCCTGCATCTGCCTTACCTTATCCCCTGAGCTTCCGATGGTCAGGTCATTCCCCGGCCAGGAGGCGGGGATCCCTGCAATCTGCTCCGCCGTATTGATATAAATACTGCTGCCGTAGAAATGCCGCAGGATCTCAATGGGGCTGTACCCCTGCTCTCCCAATGAGCAGGATCCCCACTGTGTCATCCAGTTAGGGCACTGCACCTGGCGCCCGTCACAGTACTGGGTGAGGATGGGCTGGCGCACTCCGGGTCTGGACAGATAACTGTCAAAGATCTCATCCACGATCTGTGAAATGCTCTCAAATATGTTCCTGCCATAGATCCATTTGTGGTCAAACGCAGTGGAGGAAGTGATGGTAAAATCATATCCCTGGTTCCTGTACCACTCCGTATACACACGGTTTAATGTAAAGGACATGATTGCTAGCACATTGGCCGTGATGGTGGCCCTGGGCCAGGTGGAGTAGATTTCACTGGAGGCCACGTTCTTTATGTAGTCTCTGTACGGTACGTAGTAATCCTTGGCCGTACTGTCCGTGGGCGCCCCGTCATGGACCACAATGGTCTGGGGGACCACCACACGGCTTAACACAATTTCCCCGCTCTCGTTCACGGGTTTGATCTCAGCCTCCGCGATCTTGGGCGGATAGTCCCCGTACAGCGTATGGTCCGGAATTACAATCGGGTCTTCGGGAGGAGTTCCCTCACCCTGGGGAGTCATGCTCACAGGCTGGATCGCAGTGGATTCAGCCAATATCTCCGTACCCGACACCACAAGGGGATCAAATCCATCCGCCTCCACTGTAAGGTTGTATTCGGAATAGGGCTGGATAATGCCCGGTTCCAGGCTCAGTTCCACCGGAGGGGCGGGTAGGGATACGGTCTCTGTCTGCCCTGAACTGTTGGTCTGAAGCTGTTCTATGGCGCTGGTAGGCTCTCCCTTATAACTGATTGTCACCCTGGCATTTTGAATGGGGAAGTTGTTCTGGATATTGACTACATTGATCTGCAGCATTCCACTGGATGTCCGTTCTGGATTGGTTGCCATGTAATACCTCATAATTTCTTATCATTACCTAAATATAATATGGCCTTTCTTATTATATGCATGTCCTGTGCATAAAAGTTTGACACCCTATAGCTCATATCCCCGTATTTTAAGATACGCCTTGACCGCCCTGACCGTCCCTTCCGTTCCCAGCACGGCTGTATTCAGCATCACATCATAATTCTCCATATCCTGCCAGTCCTGGCCGGTATAATACCGGTAATAGTCCCGGCGTTCCCGGTCGTTCCTCTTGATGTTCTTTTTGACATCCTTTTGATCAAAATATTCTTTTTCCGTTATACGCCTGACGCGGTAATCCATGTCCCCGTAAAGGAACATCCGGACCAGCCCTTCCGTTCCCTCCAGCACATAATCGGCGCACCGCCCAATGAACACACAGTCCTCCTCTGCCGCCAGCTTCCTGATAACTTCCGACTGGAAGCGGAACAGATTGTCCGCTGATACCAGGTCCGAGCCCAGGGAGGGGGATCCGATCTCCGGTGTCATGCCCTTTATGATCTTGTAGAGCAGTTTATTCCCCGCCTTTTCATCTGTCATGTAATAAAAGCTTTCCTTGATACCGCTTTCATCCGAATCCATGCGGAGGATATTCTTGTCGTAAAAACCCAGTCCCAATTCCGTTGCCAGCTGCCTGCCGATCTCACTGCCGCCGCTGCCGAACTGCCTGCCAATGGTTATTATCAGTTTTTTTCCGTCTTTCATATGCCCATCCTCCTATTTTTTTTGCAGGGAACCTTTCTCCTGTACTGATACGGACTCCTTCCCTGGTTCTATTATACCACTGAACCCAAAATATGTATCACAATTGATCATGGGATACGGAGTGAAAAATCTTTATAAAAAATCTTTATAGAAATCTCCCAAGAAAAATATCTTGACAGATCCGGTTTACCTGTCTATAATTACATTCAATTGAATCAATATCTTCAGGGCAGGGTGCAATTCCCTACCGGTGGTACAGCCCACGAGCCGCAAGGCATGATTCGGTGAAACTCCGAAGCCGACAGTAAAGTCTGGATGAAAGAAGATAGGATGGTTGGATCTGTTTTATTCAATGGATCCATACCTGTTAGAATGTTTAACTGCCCTGGAATGATTTTATCATTTCAGGGCTTTTTGGATTGCGGATCCGTCCGGGCGGCATCATGTCCGTTCTTTAATGTCATATATGAACAGAACCCGCCATCTGCCAGCTATTTGATTTCCAAACATTCCCAGTTCCTGTTCTACACGCCCTGAACCTTTGTTCAAGGCGTTTTTTGTTTTCCATAAAACAGATCCCCCATACAACCCAACCACAGATTTGGAGGTGTTTTAATGACAGATGTAAAAATGACAGATGAAGAATACATGGGCCTTGCCCTGAAGCTGGCCCAAAAAGGGGAAGGCCGGGTGAATCCCAATCCACTGGTGGGAGCGGTTATTGTCAAGGACGGGATGATCATAGGCCGGGGATACCACCGTGAGTACGGCGGTCCCCACGCGGAACGGGAGGCCCTGGCTTCCCTGACCCGGACGGCCCGGGGCGCCACCCTCTACGTCACGCTGGAACCATGCTGCCACTGCGGAAAGACTCCCCCCTGTACGGATGCCATTATGGAAAGCGGCATAAGCCGCGTTGTCATAGGGACCGCGGATCCCAATCCCCTGGTGGCGGGAAAAGGGATCTCCCTCCTTAACAGCCACGGGATCCAGGTGGTTCAGGGCGTGCTTGAAGCAGAGTGCATTTCCCAGAATCAGGTTTTCTTTCATTTCATCCGCACAAAACAGCCTTACGTTGTGATGAAGTACGCCATGACCATGGATGGAAAGACAGCCACCTGTACGGGACGGTCCAGGTGGATCACCGGAGATGAGGCAAGGATGCGGGTCCACAGGGACAGGAACCGCTACAGCGCCATTATGGCAGGTGTGGGAACCATCCTTAAGGACGATCCCCTTCTCACCTGCCGTCTGCCGGACGGCAGGAACCCTGTGCGGATCATCTGCGACACACGCCTTCGCACACCTGCCACTTCCAGGATCGTATCCACCGCCAGGTCGGTCAGGACCATTCTGGCCACCTGCCGTACAGAGGAGGATATAATCCGTCCCTATGAGGAAGCGGGCTGCGAGATCCTCACCCTGCCTCAGGCGGATGGGCATGTGGACCTGGCCGCCCTGATGAAGCGGTTGGGGGAAATGAACATTGACAGCATCCTGCTGGAAGGAGGGGCCGCACTTAACTGGTCCGCACTGGATCAGGGTCTGGTACATAAAGTCCAGGCCTATGTGGCGCCCAAGCTGTTCGGAGGAAAGGACGCTCCATCCCCTGTGGACGGAAAAGGCGTGGGAGCTCCCGGACAGGCTTTCTTCTTAAAACAGCCCCGTATCACAGTGCTGGGAGACGATATTTTACTGGAAAGCGAGGTATCCGCATGTTTACAGGCATAATTGAAGAAACCGGCGCCCTGAGATCCATGATCAAAACCCCCGCCTCCTGCGTTCTTCAAATCGGCGCAGCTCTCATCCCTTCCGGCAGCCGGCAGGGGGACAGCATTGCGGTAAACGGCGTATGCCTTACGGTCACATCCCTGTCACAGGACAGCTTCAAGGCCGATGTCATGCATGAGACAATGGCGCGGTCATGCCTGGGGGATCTGAAAACAGGAAGTCTGGTGAACCTGGAGAGGGCCATGGCTGCGGACGGGCGGTTTGGAGGCCATATTGTGTCGGGACACATTGACGGCACCGGAACCATTTCCATGATCCGGCAGGACGGGAACGCGGTTTGGTATACCGTGGAGGCGCCGCCGGGCATTCTGCTCTATATCGTGGAAAAGGGCTCCATTGCCATGGACGGCATCAGCCTGACCGTTGCCCGGGTCACGGACCATGATTTCAGCGTATCCGTGATCCCCCATACCATCCGCCACACCACCCTTGGTGCAAAACGGGCCGGCGACAGGGTAAACCTGGAGAATGACTGTGTGGGAAAATACATTGGGAAACTTCTTGGCGCCTCATCTTTTTCCCAGGACAAGGTTTCCCGGGCCGGCTTCACCGGACCCGGCGGCCCCCAGCCCAACATCTCCCGGGCCGGCATTTCCCAAAGTCATTGCGCCGGAACGATCACCAGAGATTTCTTAACAAAATATGGATTTTAATTCTTAAAGGAGGTAACAGTATATGTTTCAGTTCAACACAGTGGAAGATGCCCTTAAAGACCTGCAAAAGGGCAGGATCATCCTGGTAACCGACCATGAGGACAGGGAAAATGAGGGGGATTTTATCTGCGCCGCCCAGTACGCCACAACGGAAAATGTCAACTTTATGGCAGTACACGGCAAGGGGCTGATCTGCATGCCCATGAGTATGGAGCTCTGCCGTAAACTGGAATTTCCCCAAATGGTGGCGGACAATGGCGACAACCACGAAACCGCCTTTACAGTATCCGTGGACCATGTAAGCACCACCACCGGCATTTCCGCGGCCGAACGGGGGGCCACCGCCCGCTTCTGCACGGATGACCATGCACGGCCCGGGGACTTTCGCAGACCCGGCCATATGTTCCCCCTGATGGCCAGAAAAAACGGGGTCCTGGAGCGGGAAGGCCACACGGAAGCCACCGTGGACCTGATGCGTCTGGCAGGTTTAAAGGAGTGCGGCCTGTGCTGTGAGATCATGAAAGAGGACGGGACCATGATGCGGACTCCGGAGCTTATGGACCTGGCCCGCAAGTGGGGGCTTTCCTTTATCACCATCCAAGCCATCAAGGATTACCGCAAGCAGCACGAATGCCTGGTGGAATGCATGGCGGTGACCAGTATGCCCACCCGGTACGGAGATTTTAAAGCATATGGCTATGTGAACCGGTTAAACGGAGAACACCATGTGGCTCTGGTAAAGGGGGAGATCGGGGACGGGCGCGGCCTGCTCTGCAGGGTCCATTCCGAATGCCTGACCGGCGATGCATTTGGCTCCATGCGGTGCGACTGCGGCCAGCAGTTTGCCGCTGCCATGGAGCGGATCGAAAAAGAGGGGCGGGGCATCCTGCTGTACATGCGCCAGGAGGGGCGGGGCATCGGCCTGATCAATAAACTGAGGGCCTACCAGCTCCAGGACCAAGGCATGGATACCCTGGATGCCAATCTGGCCCTTGGATTTGACGGTGACATGAGGGAGTATTATATCGGAGCGCAGATTTTAAGGGATCTCGGGGTAAAGACCCTGCGGCTGCTCACCAATAATCCGGATAAGGTCTACCAGCTGTCCGGTTTCGGCATGGAGATCACGGAACGGGTCCCCATCCAGATCGAGGCAACGGACCATGACATCTTTTACCTGAAAACAAAGCAGAAACGCATGGGACATATCCTGAACTACAGGTAAGGAAACATACACTTTTGAACATAAAAGTGTACTCTCGGAGACTCCGAGGGTACACAAAACCAAAAAGGAGAAATGATCATGACAATATATGAAGGAAAACTTGTATCAGAGCAGATAAGGGTGGGGATCGTAGCGGCCCGCTTTAATGAATTTATCACCTCTAAACTTTTGGGAGGAGCGCTGGACGGCCTGAAACGACTCAATGTGCGGGAGGAGGAGATCGATGTGGCCTGGGTGCCGGGCGCTTTTGAGATCCCGCTGGCGGCTGCCAAGATGGCTGCCAGCAGAAAATACGATGCCGTCATCTGCCTGGGCGCCGTCATCCGCGGAAGCACCAGCCATTATGACTATGTCTGCAGCGAGGTGTCCAAGGGCATTGCCCAGGCCTCCCTTTCAAACGGCCTGCCTGTGATGTTCGGGGTGCTGACCACGGATACCATCGAACAGGCCATTGAACGGGCCGGAACCAAAGCGGGCAACAAAGGATACGAATGCGCCCTGGGCGCCATTGAGATGGTCAATCTGTTTCGTGAGATGAAGGTGTGACACGGGAAAATGAACGGCCAAAGCCCAGAATCCCCCGGGCGGATACCCCGCAGGCAGCCATCTCAGCCAGCACAAAGGCCATCCACACACCATCCATTCCAAATACCATGGGAAGGAGGACTGCCAGGGGAATGATCGCCGCACATCCCCTGATCGCAGAGACGCCAAACGCCTTTCCCGTCTCCATCACCGCACTTAAAAAGGCGGCGCTCACAATGTTCAGCCCCGCAAAGAGGAATCCCGCAAAATACAGCCGGATCCCTCTTTCCGCAATCATTGCCAGATCCCGGCTGCCCTCGCTGTTGAAAACCGCGATCACGGTCCCTGAGCACAGATTGGCGCTGATATAGATGCCCACGGCCAGGGACAGGGACAGGACCATGGCGGATCGAAGGATCATGTTCAGCATTTTACCGTCCCCTGCCCCGTATCCGCGGCTTACAAGGGGCTGGATTCCCTGGGCGATCCCTGTGAACACGGCGGTCACCACCAGGGCCAGGTTCGCAACGATCCCATAGGCAGCCACCCCTGTATTGCCTGCCAGCCTCAGGATCACCAGATTGAATACAATGAGCACGACCCCTGATGACATTTCCGTGACAAAGGAGGAAACGCCCGGTGACAGTATGGAAAGCGCCTCCTTCCATCTCCACTTGGATGAGCGCAGATGCAGGCTGCTCTTTTTGCTGGACAGATGCAGCGCAAGCACCCCCATGCTTATGACCGGCGCCAGCCCTGTGGCAAACGCGGCCCCAAACATCCCCATGGAAAAGGGGAACATGAATACATAATCCAGAATAATATTGGCCATGCTTCCCGTCAGCATGGCGGCCATGGATATCCTTGGGTTTCCGTCATTGCGCACAAACGCCAGCAGAATGTTGTTCATGATAAAACAGGGTGCAAAACAGAGTATGACCCTGAGATAGACGGCCGTGTCCCCCAATATATCCCCGTTGGCTCCCAGTATCCCTGCGATCAGAGGCGCTGCCAAAACACCTGCCGCAAAAAATACGGCTCCTGCCATAAGTCCCAGCAGAACCGTCCGTGTAAATCCCCTCCTCCCCTCCTCCTGATTTCCCTGGATATGGAAAATAGAAAAGCGTGTCGCTCCCCCGATCCCCAGCATCAGACCCGTGGCGCTGATCAGGCTGTACACGGAGATCGCCAGGTTCAGGGCAGCCAGCCCATTGGTGCCCATGGCCTTTGACACAAAAAACGTATCCGCCAGTATGTAACAGGAAAGACCTATCATGCCAAGGACATTCAGGCCGGTGTATTTTATAAATTCCCTTCCTATATGGTTATTTTCACTCATGTTCTCTCCTCCGTTCAATATAAGATAGGACAAAAAAATGCCCGGACCCATTCCTTCCAGAGTGTATTTGAACATTCCTTTCCGGCAGACGCGATCCAAAACAGGGGCACGGATGGAGGAAAGGAATGTTCAAACACACGCCAAGACCTAACGGAATGTGTTCAGGCACAGAAGCGGGCCATGGACACCATAACCCTGCTTCAGGCCGCCTACCCGGTGGCAGACAGCTGCGTTTTATGAAAGTCTACCACAAATCTGTGATTTTATCAAGGATTTGTGGTAGACTATATACCATTGATCTACACTACCCCCAGCGGACAAGCGGACACACGCCCCTTGTCCGCTTAAGGGTAAATCTGCGTTTAAGAAATGAGGAATGGAACATGACACCAATTGAGCTTGACGTCCACACCCACACCATTGCCAGCGGACACGCTTACGCCACCATAACCGAGATGGCATCCGCCGCCTCCCGGCAAGGACTGAAGCTGTTAGGCATCACTGAGCACACCAAAGGTATTGCCGGATCCTGTAAGGACATCTACTTTCTGAACCTGAAGGTGGTCCCGCGTCAGATGTTCGGCATCCAGCTGATGCTGGGAGCTGAGATCAATATCATTGATCATAAGGGCACCCTGGATCTGGGGGAGCGCTACATGAAGCACCTGGACCTGAGGATCGCCGGAATACACAAGATGTGTTATAAACCAGGCTCCCCCAGGGAAAACACAGACGCCATCCTGGGAGCCATCGCCAATCCCTATGTGGATATCATCAGCCACCCGGATGACGGAAGCTGTCCCCTGATCTATGAGGAAGTGGTGGCAGCAGCCAAGAGGCATCACACCCTGCTGGAGATCAACAACAACTCCCTGCGCACCCCCACCCGCAAACACGCCCGTGAAAATACCCTCGTGATGCTGGACCTGTGCCGCAAGCAGCAGGTTCCTGTCATAGCAAGCAGCGATGCCCATTTTACCTCGGACATCGCCAACCTGGATCACGTCCAGCCTCTTTTGGAGGAAGCGGATTTCCCGGAACGCCTGGTGATCAATCACAGCCTGGAGCAGTTCCGGGAGTTTATTGCCCACAACAGGACTTTATAAGATGCCGAATTTATGGAAGGCCTCTGTGGCGGACATACCGTTTTCAATGGCCTTCCTCACCTGCTTTTCACCGGCCGCCTTTTTTAAAGCATCCTCAATACACCGGATGGCCGCTTCCTTGGGGATGATAAGAACGCCGTCCATGTCACCGAATACCAGGTCGCCGTCATGTATGATCACGCCTCCGATTTCAATGGTGCACCTGAAATCAATAACATTGGTGCGTATGCTGGAATCCTGGGCCCAGCGCCCGGTTGCAAATACCGGGAAGTCCTGCTCCAGAACCTGGGGCGTATCCCTGGTATATCCGTCAAGAACCGCGCCCACGGCTCCGCGCATCCGGGCAGTGGCTGTCAGTATCTCTCCCCACATGGCGCTGTTGTGCGCGCCTGTGGCAATGTAAACCTCATTCTTCTCCAGCTGGTCCAATGCCTCTGTCAACAGTCCAAAGGGCTTTTTCTGAGCCTGGTATACATTGCACTCCAGAATGGTACATGCCTTGCCCGCCACCTTCATGCCATCCCTCAGGGGCTGGATGGCAGCCGGCAGGAACTGGTGGGAATAACCCATAACATCCAGGATATCCCCCACCACAGGCGTGTACAGTTTCTCTTTCATTAAAGCAAACATTTCGTCTTCATTTTTCCACATTGGTATGATCCTCCTCATTAATTTTGTGTACTCTCGGAGTCTCCGAGAGTACACCTTTTATGGTCAGCTCCAAATCCTGTCATGAGACCATTCATGGTCCCATTCGTCCGTGCTCTTCCACAATCCCGGCCGTTGGGGATTGATGTGGCTTACAAGTACCTCATCATCCAGTTCCTCGATCCCAAGCCCCGGCCTGTCCTTAAGTTTCAGCCATCCCCTGTCCACAATAGGCTGTGTACTTCCCTTCACCATGCTGTCCCACCAGTCCACATCATGGGCGTGATATTCCATGGCCAGGAGGTTATCCCCCGCCGCCGCGCATACATGGGCGGCAGCCATGCATCCCACCGGCGTCTCCGCCATATGTACCGCGGCCGCAATTCCCTTTTCCTCCGCCATTGTGATAATGTGCAGAGTCTCCCCGATCCCTCCCGCTGTGAGCACGTCCGGATGTATTACAGATACGGCGCGGTTGTCGATCAGGGGGCGGAAGGCCTCGCGGCCGAATATATCCTCACCCGTACACATGGGTATGCAGGTGTGGTCGCTGAGCGCTTTCCACTGTTCTGTGTAAAACCAGGGCACACAGTCCTCCATCCAGAAAATATTAAACTTTTCCAGCCGCCTGGCCAGCTTAAGACAGGTCTGATAATTCACATGTCCAATGTGGTCAATGGCCAGCGGTATCTCGTACCCCACCATGTCCCTGGCCTGTTTTACATAATCCTCCAGATAGTCCAGGCCCGTCTCCGTGATGGAAAGGCCGGTAAACGGATGAGGGACGCTCATAAAATCAGCATATCTTTTATCCGTTATTCCAAAGGACAATTCCTCCTGGTCAAACCGGCGCATCCGTTCCACATATCCCAGAGGGGCGTTGAGGGCGCCTTCCACATTGACCAGGAGGTCCACGCCCAAGTCCATTTTCAGCATGGTATATCCGCTGTCCATCCTGGATCGCAGGGCACGCCCCATATCCGATCCTGTGTGCTTTCCGCCAACGTCCGTATCACAGTAGATCCTTATACTGTCACGGCATTTTCCTCCCAGCATCTGGTAAACGGGAATCCCATATGCCTTACCTGCCAGGTCCCACAGAGCAGCCTCTATCCCACTGACGCCTCCGCCCTGCCTGGCATGTCCCCCAAACTGCCGGATCTTTCGGAATATACGGTTGATGCCGCACGGATTCTCTCCCAGGATCAGGCGCTTCAGTTCCAGGGCGTAGAACCGGTTGGAGAAATCCCGGATCTCCCCGTATCCGCTGATCCCCTGATTCGTATCGATCCTGAGAATGGTGCAGTCCATGGGCGCTCCCACAATATCGGTAAACCTCATGTCAGTGATCCTCAGCTGAGAGGGGCAGGAGGCTGTCTTTATGTTCATCTCATTTATTTTTTCCATATCATTCCTCCCCTGTCTCCCTGCCCTTATCAACGTATTCCAATACCTGGGGATTCACCACATTGGCGGGCCTGTTTCCCAGGAGCAGCTCCCTGGCTCCGTCCAGGCACTCCCTTGCCATATTCATCCTGGCATCCCACGTCTCACTGGCCACATGGGGTGTCAGGATCACCTGATCCAGACCCGCAAGCTCCCCTGTGGTATACGGTTCCTTTTCAAACACATCCAGGGCCGCTCCCTTTAACCGTCCTGACCTCAGGGCATCTGCCAAAGCCGCGGTATCCACCAGGCCGCCTCTGGATGCATTGACAAAATAGGCGCCCTGCTTCATTCGGGCAAACGCCTCCCTTCCAAACATATGGCGATTCTCTCCCGTGTAGGGCACATGCAGGGTAACGCAGTCACTTTTCTCCAGCACCTCCGCCAGGGAACCGTACTCAAACCCATTCTCCCTCTCCTTTTCCTCCGCCAGGCGAAGGGGATCATAGTAAAGCACCTTCATTCCCAGGGCGGCGGCCTTTTTCCCCACACACTGCCCGATCCGGCCCATTCCCACGATCCCCAGCACATGGCCCGATACGGAGGTCTGGGTCATCCCAAAGGCCGATGTATTCCAAATCCCCGCCCTGACCTGGGCCGTATACCGGTACAGGTTGTGGAAAATCCCCATAACCAGGGCAATGGTATGCTCCGCAGTGGGCTCAGTCACCTGGGTGGGACTGTTTACCACGGGAATCCTCTTCTCAGCGGCATATTCCACATCCACATGGTCATATCCCACCCCCAGGCTGGCTATGATCTTCAGGCCGCGGCCCTGCCCAATGCCGCTCCCCTGTTCAGGACTGCTCCCCTGCCCAACGCCCCTTCCATGCTCAGGACTGCTTCCCCAATCAATCATATCCCTTGTAACAGGAGTACCTGCAATGGAAAACAATATGTCAGCCCGGGGCATCAGTTCCAGCAATTCCTCCCGGGTAAAGCTTCCCCCCTCCTTTTCCGGACAGATGAACTGAAATACATCCCCATACTCCGCTTCACACTCTCCGGGTATCCATCTGGTACATAATACATTTGTCATCTCTCTTTGCCCCTCCTGCGGCCTTCCTTTGGCTCATATGGCTTATATGGAAAAAATAACACAGATATCCCCTCATGAACATGGATTTTATTGCAATACATGTAAAAAATCGTACTAAAATTTATCATTTTCCGTTTCTATCTCATGACAAAGGAGATATAATGGCATTATCATTGGATCCATACTCTCCGCGTCCCCCGGTATTCAGATTTCCGGCTGATTTTCCGCCGGCCGCACACAAACCTGAGCACCAGGGGGCTCCGAGAGTACACCACAATCATCAGGGGGGAAGCAAATGTTAGATCTGCAGACATTCATTGATTCAAAAAACCTGTTTCTGATCCCCTATCTTGGCAACAGCAGCCGGCGCAGGAATTTCTCCGGATGGTATCGCGGCAAGACAGGCAAGGAGGACCGCCATGAGTTCTATCTGATCACCAGGGGACAGGGCGTTTTCACTGTGGGGGAGGAAATCTGCCAGGTATGCGAGGGGGATCTGGTCTACATTCCCTCCATCAAAGGAATCCCATATAATCTGAACCCGGGCAAGAACCTGGTGGACTATTACTCCATCAACATATCCTGCGCCGTTGCCGCACATAAAAACGAGGTCTGGCTGTACGATGAAAGCGCCCGCTATCACTATCAGTCCGTACCTTATCCTGAAAATGAGGAGTGGTCCTTTAAGCGCAGCCAGGAGCCCTTTGACCTTCCGGCCGCATGCTCCATGGACAACTATGCCAAACTGCGGGAGCTGATGTCCCGAATCCATAAGATGCGGACAGATTCAGATCCCATCAATTACTGGGAGGAAAAGAACATACTCCAGCAGTTCCTGTGCGGTGTGGCCCTCCAGAACCAGTCCCCGGACCGGGAGGACATGAACACCCGCAGGCTCCGCCGGATCACCGCATACATCAGGCAGCACTACATGGAGGACATCACCCTAAAGACGCTGTGCAGCACCGTATCCCTGAGCCCCAGCTATGTCATAAAGCTGTTTAACCGGCACTTATCCCTATCCCCCATGGCCTATGTCAGCCGTATACGGGTGGAAGCCGCCAAGGAAATGCTGTTGGAAAGCCCTTTATCCATTGCGGAAATCGCTGCCAGGACCGGCTTTCAGGACGGTTTTTATTTCTCCAAGAAATTTAAACAGCTGACCGGAATGACACCGCGGCAGTACAGGAACACGCTGTGAGGCGGAACTCCGGGCAGACCGGGAATCCAGGATATATACAAACTAAGATATATGTACAAACTAAGATATATATACAAACGGGTATGGATCCCCGCTTATCCATACCCGTTTAACATGTAATATTATCTGCATTCCATACCCTCAGTGGACAAGGGCACACACGCCCCCCTTGTCCACGGAAGGTATCCGTTTATCAACAGCATTGGATCAGCGCACCCGAAAGGACCGGGTCATAACCGGCTCCGACTTCACGGTGACCACGATCTTTTTCTCCCGTCCCTGCTCTTCCACGAAGGCCTGGGCATCCCCCCGCTTCAGGTACCAGATATCCACCTGGCTGCCTGTCTGAAGGATAAACACCTGTCCTTTTTCCAGTTCACAGGAAAGGCAGGCTGATCTCATCTGCCTCTTTTTCCCGAAAGCCCCGGGGGCGCCCAGTCCCCACCATTCCCATCTGCGTCCACGGTTTCCGAACCGGTAAACATCCTTCCCATAATGATAGAGGGAGGGCTGTTCCTCCTTAAGCCGCCGCGGCACCGCATCTGCGCCCGGTGCTTTGGGGCTGTAAAAATCCGCCGGGCAGTCCGCCAGCCAGTTGACCACCGGAAGGAACAGCTCCCGGCGCACCCGGTTGTAGGGAAGAGCCGTCCGATGGATCTCATAGCGGGTTCCCCAGTAAATGGAAATACATCCCCTCAGCAGGTCTTCCGTACTGCAAAAGCAGAATATGTCCTTTCTTTTTATCACGGTCTTAGTGACAGCCCCATCCTCTCCGCGCTCCAGGACCATTATTTCATCTCCAAAATATGAGAGCATATATTCCCGTATGTCCGGCTGATAACGCGCGGCCGGGACCAGGATCACACATCCTAAGTCCACGCCGGCCCTAAGCCACATATTCAGGTATTTCCTGTAATCGGGACCGATATCCTTCTTATCCCACATCCGCCTTGGAAAGTCAGCGGCCGTGGGAGCCGTATCAACGGATTCCCTTCCCAAACTGCCCTGCCGTCTCTTCATGGTATGCTTCCTGCCTTCCGGTATGCTTCCTGCCTTTTGCCGCGTCACACAAACTTCTTTAGTTCATCCAATACCAGGTCGATATCCAGGGGTTTTACCAGATACCCTGTCATCCCTGCCTTGTAAGCCGTCACCTTATCCTCCTCAAATGCATTGGCCGTCATGGCCAGTATGGGCACTTTCCCTCCATCCGGGCGCGCCAGTGCACGAATGGACCTGGTAGCTTCCAGTCCGTCCATCACCGGCATCCGAATATCCATGAGCACGGCATCATAATACCCTGCCTCGTTCTTTTCAAACAGGTCCAGGGCCTCCTGCCCGTCATGGGCTGTTTCCACCTCCATGCCGTGCATCTCCAGCAGCGTTTTGGCAATCTCCCTGTTCAGTTCATTGTCCTCTGCCAGCAGGACCCTGCAATGGCGCAGATCCGTCTTCTCCACCTTTTCCGCCGCCGGAAGGGTCCGGTCAACGGCACCTGCAAACGCATCATAGATGGAACTCCTAAACAGAGGTTTGGAAATAAAATAATCCACGCCCGCGCCTCTGGCCTCCTGCTCAATCACAGTCCAGTCATACGCCGATATCATGATAATGGTGGTATCCGGCCCCACCAGGCCGCGGATCCGCCGTGCAGTCTCCACCCCGTCCATGTCCGGCATCTGCCAGTCGATCATGGCGATATGGTAATACTTCCCGTTCTTCAGGTAATGGTTCACTTCCTCCACCGCCCTGGATCCCGAGTCCACCCACACGCAAACAGCTCCCGCATCCCTGAGGATCTCCGTACACTGGCATCCCACCACGGGATCGTCATCCACCACCAGCACATCCAGACCTTTCATCAGCTCCTTCTGCTTTCTCTGCTGCTCCTTCTGCCGGTCATCCTCCACCAGTTTGAGAGGGATGGTTGCCGTAAATGCCGTCCCCTTGTTTTTTTCACTCTCCACCTCTATGGTGCCTCCCATGAGCTGCACCAGATTGTACACAATGGAGAGGCCCAGGCCGCTTCCCACATTATTGCGGGCAACCTCCGGGGATTCCTGTTCAAAGGGCTGGAAGATACGGGTGCGGAACTCCTTTGACATTCCTATCCCCGTGTCCTTGACACAGAACTGGATATAGGAAAAACCATTGGTGCGCTTTTGTTCCTGAATGCAGATCTGTATGCTGCCGCCCTCCATGGTAAACTTAAGGGCATTGGACAGCAGGTTCATGAGCACCTGCTTCACCCTGAGGGCATCCCCGATATAGTACTGCTCCAACGGTTCCTGATGGTATATCTCATACCGGATCCGCTTTTCCCTGGCCTGGGGATAGATGATCTGATCGATCTCCCCGATCAGCTCCGTGAAATCAAAATACTCGCTGGTCAGATCCATTTTCCCGGTCTCGATTTTGGACATGTCCAGTATATCGTTGATCAATGAAAGTAAATATCTGGAAGATGCATCGATCTTCCTAAAACAATCATGAACGCTTTTTTGATCCTCCAGCTTCAGCTGTCCGATGGTGCTCATGCCGATAATGGCATTCATGGGCGTGCGGATATCATGGCTCATCCTGGAAAGGAAATCAGACTTAGCCCGGTTGGCGGCCTTGGCAGATGCCAGGGCATCCCGCAAAAGCTGCTCCTGGCGGGCCTGCTCTGAGCGCTGGGAATCCAGGACTTTCACCAGGTCAATGGCCAGCACATCTCCATTAAAAGGATTTTCCACATAGATCAGCTGTACGGATATCCAGTGGTATACCCCATCCATACCGATCTGCTGAAGCTCCATATACAGCTCACGTTCCCCTGAGGCAAACCGGGCCAGCACACTGTCCCGGTCAAACGCAGCTGCAAAATCCTCCCGATAGCTGGGATAGATCAGTGGGACCGAATGGCTGACCATGTCCGAATACCGGCCCTGGCGCTCCACCGGGTATGCATTCTGTTCTTCAATAAAGCAGTTATATGTATCCTTTGTCAGGTTTACGCTCACGATCAGGGGATAGGCTGTACAGATCGCAGCCCTCAGAGAGCGGTTCTCGATGAGCTGCTGGCGCTCCTGCTCCTGTTCCATGCGCTTTACATCAGTGATATCCGTGAACACGGCCTGAATCACCTCCAGCCCGTCCGCATTGACGATCCGGCCCATGACCACGCTGAGCCATACCGGCTGTCCGTTCCTGCGAGATCCCTGGCGGATGTAGGAAGCATTCTCCCCGTCCAGGGAAAGGCTGTCGATCAGCCCCACGATCCACGCCCGGTCCTCATCCCTTACCAGCTGCACCGGACTTTTCACCTCGGCGCGGTACTCCTCCTCGGACCCGTATCCATAGAATTCCCACACCATCCTGTTTATGTTGACCACCCTGTGGCAGGGATCCGTGGAAAACTGGATAATGCCGCAGGGCACGGAATTATAGAGCTGGCTCAGGAAATCCGCCTGCTGCTTATATTCCTGTTCCCTGCGCTTTAGCACTCCCTCCAGTCTCAGATATTCCTCCCTTCCGGCTTCCGCCGGAAACAGCTCTCCCTCCTGGATGTCCTGGAAGGGCACCGAGTTATGGATATGGACAACCTTCAGTTCCCCGTCCTGTTCCTGAAACACAAAGGTGACCCTCTGCTGCACCTTGACATACACGCCAGTGCCTTCCTTGGACTGGAGCCGGCTGGTTCCCTCGCACAGGTAACAGCCGCCGCCCAGGCATCGGACCTCATACACTTCATCATACATATCGCAGGGTGACAGGTCCTCCCGGCCGGCCAGGAAACAGGCGGCCACCGCCTCTTTTCCCTCCGCCTTCTGCAGTTCCCCTGCCCCAAGCCAGACAATATCATCTGCAAAGGTGGATATCAGGAAGTCCACATCACAATCACAAAAATATCGGTTCAGGATCTCACCGGCAAACTCCTGTATCTCTTCCTTTGACCTTTTTATCATAATAAAAGCCTCCTACGGCAAACATTACAGCTTAACTTGCAGCTGAGCTAAGTCACAACTAAATAATTATAACATTAACCCAAAGCAAACGCAACGCGCCGGGAGGCAGATATTCTTATATTCTTATCATTTTCTAACAGTTCAGACATCATTTTAAAGGCTGTTACATTTTAATCACAACATGTCCGCTGCACAGTGACCGCCTTACATCTATAATCCTCTGGTTAGAGGATCCCTTAAAGGCCAGGCTGATATCCTTTAACTCCTCCACAAACCTTCCGTCCACCAGCACATCGATCATGCCCAACATCTCATCCGTGACCTCACACCTGGCCCTGCTTTCCTGTAAAAGCTCCCGGTCCAGCAGATATCCCGTATAACACCAGATATCCTTTTGAGGATATTTCTCTTTTACCTGTCTTAAAAGCCCCGCCAGCACACGCTGGTTTTCCGGCTCAAAGGGTTCTCCGCCCAAAAGGGTAAGGCCGTTTATATATTCCGGGGAAAGGGCCGCCAGGATCTCCTGCTGCGTTTCCCCGGTAAAAGGACGGCCGAAGGCGAAATCCCAGGCCTCCTGGTTAAAGCAGTTTGTGCAGTGATGGGAACAGCCTGACACAAACAAGGATACCCTGACACCCTCTCCGTTGGCAATGTCATATTTTTTGATCGCACCGTAGTTCATATTATAAATGCAGCACCCTTTCCTTTATCTCCTGGGTCCTTCCCTGGTTCCAAAACTGGGTTCCGATATAACCGCAGGTCCTTCTGGCCACGTTCAGCTTATTCTCATCCCGGTTTCCGCACTTGGGGCATTCCCACACAAGCTTTCCGCTCTCGTCTGTGACGATCTTTATCTCTCCGTCAAACCCGCATTCCTGGCAATAATCGCTCTTTGTATTCAGCTCCGCGTACATAATGTTGTCATAGATATAACGGATCAGCTGGAGCACGGCGGGAATGTTGTGCTGCATGTTGGGGACCTCCACATAGCTGATGGCGCCGCCTGTGGAAAGCGCCTGGAACTGGGACTCGAATTTCAGCTTGGAAAACGCATCGATCTCCTCCGACACATTCACATGATAGCTGTTGGTAATATAGCTTCTGTCCGTGATCCCCTCAATGATCCCAAAACGCTTCTGAAGGCATTTCGCAAACTTGTAGGTAGTGCTTTCAATGGGGGAACCGTAGATGCTGAAACCAATATTGGTCTCCTCCTTCCAGCGGTTACACGCCTTATTCATATACTCCATCACTTCCAGGGCAAAGGGAGTTGCTCCGGGGTCTGTGTGTGACAGCCCTGTCATATACTTCACGCACTCATAAAGTCCCGCATATCCAAGGGAAATGGTGGAGTATCCGCCGTACAGCAGACGGTCAATGGTTTCTCCCTTTTTCAGCCTTGCCAGCGCGCCGTTCTGCCAGAGGATGGGCGCCGCGTCTGACAGGGTTCCTTTCAGGCGGTTGTGCCGGCACATAAGGCCCCGGTAACACAGATCCAGCCTTTCATCAAACAGCTTCCAGAAAGCGTCCATATCCCCGCCTGAGGACAGGGCCACATCCACCAGATTGATGGTCACCACTCCCTGGTTAAAACGGCCGTAAAACTGGTAGTTCCCATTCTCATCCTTCCACGGGCTCAGCGCACTGCGGCATCCCATCACCGGGAAGCAGTTGCCTTCCTTCAGCTCTTTCATCTTTTTCTCGGAAATATAATCGGGGACCAGACGTTTTGCCGTACATTTGGCAGCCATCTCAGTGAGGTAATAATACTCGGTCCCTTCCTCTATATTATCCTCCTCCAGCACATAGATCAGCTTGGGGAATGCGGGGGTGATCCATACGCCGGACTCATTCTTTACGCCCTGGTAACGCTGCTTTAGGGTTTCCTCAATGATCATGGCCAGGTCTTTCTTCTCCCGCTCATTCCCTGCCTCGTTCAGGTACATGAACACGGTCAGGAATGGGGCCTGCCCATTGGTGGTCATCAGTGTGATGACCTGGTACTGTATGGTCTGCACGCCCTTGATCACCTCTTTGCGCAGCCTGTTCTCCACCACCTCATGGATGGCTTCGTCAGAAGGCGCGCAGCCGAATGTCTTAACCTCTTCCAGTACCTCTGCATAAATCTTCTTTCTGGACACGTCCACAAAGGGAGCCAGATGAGCCAGGCTGATGCTCTGCCCGCCGTACTGGTTGCTGGCCACCTGGGCAATGATCTGGGTGGCAATATTGCAGGCAGTGGAAAAGCTGTGGGGCTTTTCAATCCTGGTCTCGCTGATCACGGTTCCATTCTGCAGCATATCCTCCAGGTTTACCAGGTCACAGTTGTGCATGTGCTGGGCAAAGTAATCCGAATCATGGAAATGGATGATCCCCTCCTGGTCCGCCTCCACGATATCCTGGGGAAGAAGCATACGCTTGGTCAGGTCCTTGCTCACCTCACCGGCCATATAATCCCTCTGCACGCTGTTGACCGTGGGGTTCTTATTGGAATTTTCCTGTTTCACATCCTCATTATTACATTCGATCAAAGACAGGATACGGTTGTCCGTGGTATTGGCCTTACGGATAAGGGAGCGCTGATAGCGGTATCTCACATAATCCTTAGCCAGTTCAAACGCGCCGGTGGACATGATCTGGTTCTCCACCATGTCCTGGATCTCCTCCACAGACACCGCCCTGTTCAGTTTATCGCATTTATATTCCACATAATCGGCAATATCCTTGATCTGCTCCAGGCTCAGCTTGTTCTTTCCGGCCGCCGTATTAGCTTTTGACACAGCTACCACGATCTTGTTTATGTCAAAATCTTCTTCCGCGCCATTCCTCTTAATAATCTTCATCTTTACTACACTCCTTTATCCACATGCTTACATACCCCCCGCTTTCCCTTCAGCGGAAGTATATGGGTATCCTATCATAAAATACTGGAAAATTCTGTTGCTTGTGCAACAGTATATGATTTTAACACTAAATGTTGTGTTTTTCAAGCGGAAGATATACGATAGGATGTATTTCAGAAAAATGCCAGAAACTGTGGGACTTCCGGGAATTGGCACTGACAAAATGCCGGGAGAGGGGTCTTTTAAGACAAATGTTTTAGAACCCCTGATCTTCAGACAGACGTGCGGAGGCTCGGCTTTAGATGTACAGAAAAAGCGGGGCAAAAGGATCCGGTCCCCGATGCCCCGCCGACCGGTTTTCAATCCAGATACGTTCCCACCGGCGAAGTGTTATACTGCTTTAAAATCTCAACCATTACAGACCCATCCGGCTCCACTGACTCTGCAAGGATCTTGTACTGGGTCCTGTTCCGGTCCAGCTGCATCTTATATTTGTCCACTTCCTCCCGCACCAGCTTTACTGCCAGGTCGTGGTTGATATCCTCCTTCAGCAAAAAATGCAGGGTTTGTTTGATACATGCCGCTTTGATTCGTTTCATACTTAAATACCTTCCTTTTTTATTTTCATATTAATCTACCGGAGCGTTTTTTGTATCATAGGAATTCCGTCTGAATTTCCTATGATACAAAAAAAGGACCTGTCTCACTCAGCGAATTTGAGCGAAACAAATCCTTTTGTTTACCCGGGAAATTACTGGAGCGTGCCTGAAAATTACGATCTGCAGTCAGAACTTAACAAGCGTTCTCTTTGCTTTATTATAGCAGATTTTAAGAATTTTCGTAAGCAGAATTTTATCCGAAACAGTCCCAAAACCGGATCTAAGCCAGCCTACGGCCTTTTGTAAACAGCACAGCTGTCCCGTTCTACCAGATGATGTGGTACAATAATCTTAGTGGCAACCAGTTCGGGATTTTCCACGTGTTCGATCATCTGGGCAGCTGCCTGGGTTCCCAGCTGGCAGGAATTTACATCCACCGATGTGAGGGAGGGAACGGTCAGTCTGGCAAGAAGGGAATTGTTAAAGGAGATAATGGACACATCTCCGGGTATGGAAAGCCCCAGTTCCATACACCCCTTTTCCAGGGCCACCGCCAGGATATCATCGCTGACCAGAACTGCCGTGGGTCTGTCCGTGCGGGTCAGCAGTGCATGGAGCACCTCATTCTGCTTCTCAGGTACGGAGGGTACCTCCACACACAGTTCCGGCAAGAAACCGATCCCCCGTTCTGTCAATGCCAGCATATACCCCATCCTTCTGTCGTTGTTAAACAGCAGGGAATGGTCACCGGACAGATAGGCGATCCTCTCATGCCCCAGTTCCAGGAGATACTCAGCAGTCTCCTTGCCCGCAAGCACATTGTCGTTATCCACATAAATGGTCTGGTTCACATTCCTGTACGCCTTTCCCACCAGGACATAGAGGATCCCCTCCTCGTACAGATAATCCAGCACCGGATCCTGTTCCCTGGAATACAGGACGATAAACCCTTCCGCCAGACCTGTCCTGACCATGTTCTTGATCACCTGAAGGATCTCCTCCTCGTTCTGCCCGGTGATCACCGTATTAATGTACTGTCTCTGATTGCAGTACTGGCTGATCCCGCGGATGACCTCCAGATAAAATGCGTTCTGGTACGCCTCCCACTCCGAGGGGGGCAAAATGATGCCGATGGTCCGGGAATTCTGGGTGGCCAGGCTGCTGGCCTGGAAATTCGGCTCATATCCCAGCTTTGCCATGGCCTGGCGCACCTTCTCCTTGGTCTGGCGGCTGATGGACGGATGATCTTTGCAGGTGCGGCTTACGGTTGAGGGGGACACCCCCGCAAGGGCGGCAACATCTTTAATTGTAACAGGCATAGGACGCCTCCTTATTGATAATTTGTAACGGTTCAGGACATTCGTTGTAAAATAGATCCTTATTCTATATTGTAAGGTTTAATGCAACGTTTGTCAAACTTTTTTGCGCTGTTTGCGCGATTTAGTTTCATCATTTGCACTGTTCCCCATGATTCCCCCCTCAATACAAGAGGGGAATTTGCACAAATACAGGCTGTTTTCTTTGTGCAAATGGTAGAAAACACTTCATTTTTAAAATAAGTATTGCTTTCTTCACGCAAACAGATTATATTTAACGCAATCGGTTGCGTAATCAATGCAACATATTTTTCAACATAGCAATCCATCTAAAACGGCAACCTATTTAACACGGCAAACATGCAACAAATCATTTCAGGAGGTTACATAATGAACAAGAACACCGATGGCTGTATTGGTATCCAGATCCTCTCCCCCTTAACCGGAACTGCGGTTCCCCTGGAAGATGTCCCGGATCCGGTATTTTCCCAGAAGATCATCGGGGACGGGATCGCGGTCCTGCCCCGGGACGGCAGGCTGGTAAGCCCTGTTGACGGAGAAGTCGTCTCAGTGGCCGACACCCTTCACGCCTATGGCCTGCGCTCGGATGAGGGCATTGAAGTCATGGTCCATTTCGGACTTGAGACCGTTTCATTAAAAGGAGAGTTTTTTACCTGCCATGTCAAACCGGGTGACAAAGTAAAGGCAGGGGACCTGCTGGCCGAAGCAGATCTCAAGGGCCTGGAGGAGAAACAGGTCAACACCATCACACCGGTACTCATCTGCGGAGGCATGGAGGGCCGCTCCATGAACGCTGCCCTTGGCCCCGTAACAGCGGGAAAGGATGCGGTCATCACCCTGCTGGACCAGTGCCCGCCTGAGGCGGAATCTTCCCAAACAGCCCCCGATGACAGCCCTGTATCAAAACCTGCTAAAAAGAAGTCAAAATCCCTGATCAATTTTGACTTTCTCCAGAAACTAGGAAAAGTATTGATGACCGTGATCGCTGTCATGCCTGCCGCAGGTCTCATGATCAGCGTGGGAAAGCTGATCCAGATGGCTGGCGGGGATATGAACCTGGTCATCACACTGGGAAGCACCATGGAAACCATAGGCTGGGCCATTATCAACAACCTGCACATCCTTTTTGCAGTTGCCATCGGCGGCTCCTGGGCAAAGGAGCGGGCCGGAGGCGCATTCGCGGCAGTCATTGCATTTATCCTTATCAATGTGATCACCGGCGCCCTGTTCGGGGTCAGCAGCGCGGACCTGAATGATCCGGCGGCCGTCACCCGTACCCTCCTTGGACAGGAGATCCTGGTAAACGGTTACTTTACCTCTGTCCTGGGAGCCCCCGCCCTGAACATGGGCGTGTTCGTGGGCATCATCGCAGGTTTTACAGGGGGTGTCATCTACAACAAGTATTACAACTACAGAAAACTTCCCGATGCCCTGGCCTTCTTTAACGGCAAACGCTTTGTTCCCATGGTCGTCATT
Organism: Enterocloster citroniae; assembly: GCF_040545455.1. Classification (NCBI taxonomy): domain Bacteria; kingdom Bacillati; phylum Bacillota; class Clostridia; order Lachnospirales; family Lachnospiraceae; genus Enterocloster; species Enterocloster citroniae. Next base: position 71,729 of record NZ_JBEPLZ010000019.1, read on the forward strand.
GCATGGTCCGTGATCATTTCCCTGGTACTGGCTCTTGTATGGCCGGTGGTACAGACAGGCATCAACTCCTTTGGAGTATGGATAGCCAATTCCTCCTCCACCTCCCCGGTGCTGGCCCCCTTTATCTACGGAACCCTGGAGCGCCTCCTGCTTCCCTTTGGCCTGCACCACATGCTGACCATACCCATGAACTATACCTCCTTTGGCGGCACCTATACCATCCTCACAGGCGTCAACGCAGGTTCACAGGTGTTTGGCCAGGATCCTCTGTGGCTGGCATGGGCCACCGACCTGATCAACCTCCAGAATGCAGGAGACGCCGCCGGGTATCAGAACCTGCTGGCCACCGTGACACCGGCACGTTTCAAAGTGGGACAGATGATCGGCGCCACCGGCCTCCTGCTGGGTATTGCCCTGGCCATGTACCGCCGTGTGGACCCGGATAAGCGCAAAAATTACAGGTCCATGTTCCTGTCCACCGTGCTGGCGGTATTCCTCACAGGTGTTACCGAGCCCCTGGAATTTATGTTCATGTTCTGTGCGCTTCCCCTGTATCTGGTATACGCAGTGCTTCAGGGATGTGCATTTGCCATGGCAGGCATCATCCACCTGAGGCTCCACTCCTTTGGAAACCTGGAATTTCTCACCCGTATTCCCATGTCCATCCGGGCCGGGCTGGGAGGCGATGTCATCCATTTTGTCATCTGCATTGCTGTCTTCTTTGCCGCGGGATATGCCATTGCCTATTTTATGATCGGAAAATTCCGCTTCGCCACCCCCGGGCGCCTGGGTAATTATACGGACGACAGCGCAGCGGATGAAACAGGCAGTCCATCTGCAGGCGCCGCGGTTTCCGGAAACAGCCAGGCAGAACGCATCATTTCCCTGTTGGGCGGAAGGGATAATATTGTGCTGGTGGATGCATGCATGACCCGCCTTCGGGTCACTGTCAAAGATGTGGGTAAGGTAGCCGAACTGCCCGCCTGGAAAGCTGAGGGAGCCATGGGACTGATCAAAAAGGACGAAGGCATCCAAGCCGTATACGGCCCCAAGGCAGATGTGCTGAAATCCGACATCAACGATATACTGTGAGGTATTCCATATGAAACTCCTGACTCTAAACACACACAGTCTGGAAGAGACAGACTATGAATCCAAACTCCTGGCATTTGCCGGGGGTATATGGAAAGAACAGCCTGATATAATCGCCCTTCAGGAAGTCAATCAGACCCAGACCTCCTCCCCGGTTGACCTGCAGACCCTGAAACAGTGCGGATATGTTCCCTGTATGCCTTGTGAAAACGGTATAAGGCAGGATAACCATGGATTCCGACTGGCCTGCATGTTCGCCAGCCGCGGCATCCCTTACCAGTGGACCTGGTGCGGGGCAAAAACAGGTTACGGCAAATATGACGAAGGCCTGGCTGTTTTCAGCCGCTTTCCTGTCTCAGACACACATCAGTTTTACATTACGGGTATCCATGACTATTCCAACTGGAAGACAAGAAAGATCCTGGGGATCTCTCTTGACCTTCCCTGGGGCAGGGAATATTTCTACAGTGTACACATGGGATGGTGGGATGACGGTGAAGAGCCATTCCAGGATCAGTGGGCAAGGATCAGCCAAAACCTCCCCCGCTCTGCCGGCTCAAGGACCTGGCTCATGGGCGACTTTAACTCCCCTTCCCATATAAAAGGAGAAGGGCGGGATCTTCTGTTACGGTCAGGCTGGCATGACAGCTATGATATGGCGGATGACAAAGACAGCGGGATCACGGTCAGCCATGCCATTGACGGCTGGAAGGAACGGGGTGATATTCCGGGAATGCGCATCGACTATATCTGGACTGACCGGCCTCTCCGTGTCAGGACCAGCCGGACCATCTTTAACGGAACCTTTTATCCTGTTGTGTCTGACCATTTTGGGACCATGATCGAATATTGACCTGGGCATTGCCCATAAAATCAACCAGGGCATTGCCCACAAAAAGGAGTGCGGAATAAATGAAACGAGAAAGCGGAATCTTACTGTCCATTGCCAGCCTGCCTTCCAGGTTCGGGATCGGCTGTTTTTCAAAGGAGGCCTATGAGTTCGTGGACCAGCTAAAGGAAGCTGGCCAGTCCTACTGGCAGATACTCCCCCTGGGACCCACCAGTTACGGTGACTCCCCTTACCAGTCCTTTTCCACCTTTGCAGGAAACCCATACTTTATCAGCCTGGAGGACCTGATAGAAGAAGGAGTCCTTACCCGGCAGGAGTGTGAGGAAGCGGACTTTGGGGAAACACCGGACGCCGTGGACTATGCTAAAATATATGAGGCGCGTTTTCCCCTGCTGCAAAAGGCCTATGAACGCAGCAACATCAGCCGGAACACGGAGTTTCAAAACTTCCTGGAAGAAAACAGATGGTGGCTTGAGGACTATGCCCTTTTCGTGGCAGTTAAATCCAGGTTTGGAGGCAGGGCATGGACCCAATGGGCTGAGGATATCCGGCTTCGCTGGCAGAATGCGCTGGATTACTACCGCAGGGAGCTGTACTACGAGATCGAGTTCCACCAGTACCTTCAGTATCTGTTCTCCAAACAGTGGAACCAACTAAAATCCTACGCCAACAAAAAGGGAATACGCATTGTGGGCGACATCCCCATCTATGTGGCCATGGACAGCGCGGACGCCTGGGCTCATCCCGAACTGTTCCAGCTGGACCAGGACAATGTGCCCACCGCTGTGGCGGGCTGCCCTCCGGACGGCTTCTCCGCCACAGGCCAGCTCTGGGGCAATCCCCTTTACCGCTGGGAATATCACAGGCAGACCGGATACCAATGGTGGATCAGCCGCCTGTCCTACTGCTACAGACTGTATGACGTGGTAAGGATCGACCACTTCCGTGGATTTGATGAATACTACTCCATCCCGTCCGGCTCTGATACGGCTGTGGACGGCCATTGGGAGCAGGGGCCGGGGATTGAATTTTTCCAGGCAGTCAAACAGGCACTGGGCGAAAAGGAGATCATAGCCGAGGACCTGGGATATGTGACGGATTCCGTCCGCCGGTTGGTATATGACAGCGGATTCCCGGGCATGAAGGTCCTGGAATTTGCCTTTGATTCCAGGGATTCGGGCTGTGCCAGCGATTATCTGCCCCACAATTACCCGGAAAACTGTGTGGCCTACACAGGCACCCATGACAATGAGACCATCACAGGCTGGTACGGCTCCATCACCCCTGAGGAGAGAAAGCTGGCCCGTGACTATCTGTGCGACTTTTACACTCCGGAAAACAGATTGTATCTGTCCTTTATCAGCCTGATCATGCGCAGCCAGGCCAGGCTGTGTATCATCCCCCTTCAGGACTATATGGGGCTGGACAATAAATGCCGCATCAACACCCCCTCCACAGTTGGAGAAAACTGGAAATGGCGCCTGCTGCCAGGCCAGGTAACGGAAGCGCTCTTAGAAACCATAGGGGCTGTCACGCTTCGGTACGGACGCTGGAACTGGTAAACCGCCAGGGACAGCATTTAACAGTAAAAACAAACACATGAAAATGCTGCCGCAAAACAGTTGATCAACCGTTTTGCGGCAGCATTTTCCATATCGTTCCATATCATTTAATATCATATACCCGGCACCGTGACCGCATACGCGCGCTGCCCTGTCAATAGATGGCCCGCTCCCTGACAAGCATTGTGGGATATCCCATATTGCGCAGATTCCGTTCCATCTGGACCGCATGATCCATGTTAAGGAATGCTCCCACCCTGACCTTGTACAGGCCATCGTCATAGACCATAAAGGCAGGAAATCCCCTGGACTGCAGTTCATCCACCAGTCTCTGCGCAGGCATCCTTGTTCGGAATGCCCCGATCTGCACCTGGTAATACTCCGGGCGCTGCTGCTCCTGTTCCCGTATGGTCTGGAGCACGCCGTCCGCAATGGCCTGGGCAATGGCTTCAAAATTCTCGTCAAAAAACTGATTATCCTGTGGATTGTCAATAAATCCTGCCTCCACCAGCACGGCCGGCATCTGGGTGCGGCGCAGCACAATGAGTCCCGGCCGTTCCTGGATCCCCAGGTCGTTAAATCCGGTTTCCACCAGGTTGCGCTGGATATTCTCCGCCAGCATGGCCGGCACGCCCTCGTCCTGATACACCAATGTAGTCACACCGCTTCCAGTGCCGGGCACCGGCATGGCGTTGCGGTGAATGGAGACAAAATAATCAGCCCCCGACCGGTTGGCAATCTGCGCTTTTTCCAGTGGCGTATCAAAGGTGTCGGTGGTCCTTGTATAAACCACGTCCACTCCATTATTTTCCAGTATCTGTCCTACTGCAAGAGCCAGCCTAAGGGTATCATCCTTTTCCCGCCGTCCGTTAAACATGGCTCCAGGCTCCACACCGCCGTGTCCGGCATCTATAATCACTCTCTTAAGGTCTGCCATATCAGACTCTCCTTCACATATGACTCTACATTATACCATATGTGAAGGTGAGACAAATGTTGACAAAACCTTAATTAAATTTCGTCCACATCCACCCCTCTGGGACCTACCTGCGTGGAAAATACGATCTGCGTGCTTGTCTTTCCAAACTTCTGCAGCTGCCCTATGAACATATCCAGCTCCATGGTGCTCTGAAAGGCCACCTTCATCAGCATGGAATACTCTCCCGTAACGCAGCTGCACTCCAGCACATTGGGCACTTCCTTTGCGTAGGCATAGAATTTCGGCTTGTCCTCCGGAACCACATCCAGGTTGATAAACGCCAGAATGTGGTAGCCCAGCTTCATGGGATCCACCATGGCGTGATATCCGGTTATGATCCCCTCCTTTTCCAGTCTCTCGATCCTGGCGGATACGGCGGGCGAAGACAGAAATGTGTTCTCTGCAACGGTCTTCAGGGACATTCTTGCATTGGCCTGTAACAGCTTCAGGATCTTGCGGTCAATATCATCCATACTCTCTTGTTCCTCCCTTGGCAGTTCTATTTTCTGAGGGCTTTTATCCTCTCCACTGCTTCCACTGTATTTTCATAGGTTCCAAATGCGGTAAGCCGGAAATATCCTTCCCCGCTGGGGCCGAAACCGCTTCCCGGAGTTCCCACCACATTGGCCTGTTCCAGCAGATGATCAAAAAATTCCCAGCTGGTCATCCCCTGCTCTGTCTTAAGCCAGATATAAGGGGAGTTTACGCCTCCGTAAACCATATATCCCGCTTCCTTAAGGCCATTGTAAATGACCCTGGCGTTCCTCATATAGTAGGCCACCTGTTCCATGACCTGCCTGTTTCCCTCCTCTGAATACACGGCCAGCCCCGCCCTCTGCTCAATATAGGGAGCTCCGTTAAACTTGGTGCCGTGCCTGCGGGCCCACAGGGAATGAAGCATCACATCACCGCACATCAGGTCCTTGGGCACCACGGTAAATCCCAGCCTGACGCCGGTAAATCCCGCTTTCTTGGAAAATGAGCGGAACTCGATGGCACAGGTCCTGGCCCCCTGGATCTCAAAAATGCTGTGAGGTACCTCAGGCTCGGCTATATATGCCTCATAGGCGGCGTCATAAAGGATCACGGCCCCGATCCGGTTGGCATAATCCACCCACACCTTTAGCTGCTCCCTTGTGAGCGTGGTGCCTGTGGGGTTATTGGGATTACACAGATAGATCAGATCCGGAGTCTCCTTTGGCAGCTCCGGCACAAAGTGGTTCTCTGACCGGCAGGGCATATAGATCACATTGCTCCACATTCCCTTTGCTTCATCATATTCACCCGTGCGGCCGGCCATGACATTGGAATCCACATACACCGGATACACCGGGTCACACACCGCGATCCTGCTGTCCGGGCTGAATATCTCCTGTATATTGCCGCAGTCGCTCTTGGCCCCATCGGAAATAAAGATCTCATCCGGGGATATCCGGCATCCCCATGCCATATAATCCTTTTGCACAATGGCTTCCCTTAAAAAATCATATCCCAGATCCGGCGCATAGCCGTGAAATGTCTCGGCATGTCCCATCTCGTCAGCTGCTTTATGGATGGCCTCCACCACGGCCGGGACAATGGGAAGGGTCACATCACCGATCCCCAGGCGGATGATGGTCTTGTCCGGATTGGCCTGCTGATATGCCGCCACCTTTTTGGCAATGGTGGAAAAAAGATAGCTGCCAGGCAGTTTCAGATAGTTTTCATTGATCTTAAACATAATTTGCTCCTCCTTGTTATGAAGTGTACTCTCGGAGTATCCCCGGGAGAACACTGAGCAGATGCGCTCTTAAACATAAACGCTCCCAGGAAACCCGCCTGGCTCCATACAGGGCGCTAAGACAGCAAATGTTCACCATCACAGGACCTGTACAGAGACATAACCGCACATCTTCGTGCCCTTGGTCCCTGAGAGTGTGTATTTGATTACATGTAGTTTAAAGTGTTAAATGACTAAAGTCATTTTGTCAATCATAATATATTTCCCGTGGTATGTCAATACTTCCGCTGAATACTTCCACCGCAGGACCTGTCATAAACAGATGTCCCGTTCCCCTGTCCAGCCGGATCTGCAGGCTTCCGCCCCGCAGGCTGACCTGCACCTGGTCATCCACATACCCCATGAGGATAGATGCCATCACACTGGCCGTGGCTCCGGTACCGCAGGCCCACGTCTCACCGCTGCCCCTTTCCCATACGCGCATCCTCAGATGTCCCCTGTCCACCACCTGGATAAACTCCGTGTTCACCCGGTGGGGCTGGAACCTCTCATGCAGTTCAAAGGCCGGTCCTATCTTCTCCAGATCAAGACTGTCAATTTCTTCCATATAATAGACGGCATGGGGATTCCCCACATCAATACCCACAAACCGGTAGTCCGTCCCATCCACCGTGATGTCCTCGGGAAGCTCAGAAGTGAGGAAAGCCTCACCCATGTCCACCGTGATGGACACCGCCCTGCCATCCAGTATGTCCAGATCCAGGTTCTTGATCCCTCCCAGCGTCTCCACGGTGATCTGTCTGCGGTCCGCTGGCACAAGGCCGTGGTCGTAGGCATACTTGCCCACGCAGCGCACTCCGTTCCCGCACATGATGCCCTGGGAGCCGTCCGCATTGTACATCTCCATTCTGCAGTCCGCCACATCCGAGGGGCAGATGAGGATCAGGCCATCTGAACCGATCCCAAAATGCCGGTCGCTGACAAACCTTGCAGTCTTGCCCGGCTCCTCTACTTTTTCCTTAAAACAGTCCACATATACATAATCATTTCCAATTCCCTGCATCTTTGTAAAATTCATCGTTCCCTCCCGTCAAAACTCACACATGGATCAGACTGATCACCATCTGGGCTGTCTCCACCAGATTGGTTCCGCTGTCCATACTGCATTTCTGGATATATCTGTGAGCCTCCGACTCTGTCATGTTGTTCCGCTCCATCAACAGCTGCTTTGCCCGGGCGATCAGGTTCTGCTCCTCCTCGCTGCGCTCCTTTGGCTTGCCGCGCATCTTTCTGCGAAAGCGCATCTGGGCCTGGACCATCATTTCCAATGTATTTAGCAGATCATGGACCTTCAAAGGCATGGGCAGGCAGATGACATTGCCGGGGGCCTGGCCGCTCCATCTGCTGGGCGAAGAGATAAGGAGCATGTCAAATGTCCCCGGCAGGTATTGGCGCAGCTCGTCATACAGCATATCCTCGAACCGGTAACCGCTTACCACAATACCGCTGCTTAAGCCTTCCGCCGCCGAGAGGGTCTGTGCGCCCGAGGTGCAGACAGCAACCACCTGAAAACCGTTTCGCACCAGGATCCCCTTTATATTCTTTCCATCCTCCGGTTTGGAGAATGCCACGATAATATTAGTCACATGTCTCACCTCCAAGTCCCTTGTCCGCTGAGAGTAAGCAATCAGTATTTATACAGATATTCGCTTACTTCCCAGTCCGTCACCTGGGCCCTGAAGTCACGCCATTCCTTTTCCTTTGCCTCCAGGTATTTGGTGTAAATATGTTCCCCCAGCACTCCCTTTATAAATGAATCCCCCTCATATGCCTCAATGGCGTCTCCCAGGGTCTCCGGGATGCGCTCCACATTCCTGGACCTCATCTCCTCTGGCTCCATGGTGAACATATTGCCCTCCACACAGGCGGGAAGCGCCATCTTTTTCTCAATCCCATCCAGGCCGGCACGCAGGCAGGCGGCCAGGGCCAGATACGGGTTCATGGCGGAATCCGGGCAGCGCAGCTCGATCCTCGTGTTTCCTCCCCTTGGGGAGGGGATGCGGATCAGGGAACTGCGGTTGGAGGTGGGCGACCACGCAATATAGATGGGCGCATCATATCCCGGTATGAGGCGCTTGTAGGAATTGACAAGGGGATTTGTGAGGATGGTCATGGGTTTCATATGGTGGAGGATGCCCGCCATAAAGTAATATGCAGTGGCGCTCAGGCCCAGGGCATCGGTGTCATCCACAAACAGGTTCTTTCCCAGCATATCCGACAGGGACATGTTGATATGCATGCCGGAGCCGTTGACGCCTTCCTTGGGCTTGGGCATGAAGGTGGCATGAAGGCCGTGGCGCTTTGCAATGGTCTTGGCCGCCATCTTAAATGTCATGATATTATCTGCCGCGCAAAGGGCATCAGTGTACTGGAAATCGATCTCATGCTGCGCCGGAGCAATCTCGTGGTGGCTGGCCTCCACCTCAAAGCCCATCTCCTCCAGGTTGAGCACAATATCCCTGCGCACATTTTCCGCAAGGTCAATGGGGGACACGTCAAAATATCCCGCAGTCTCATGGGTGTTGGTGGTGGGCCTTCCCTCCTCGTCCGTATGGAACAGGAAAAACTCGCACTCCGGCCCAACGTTAAACACAAACCCCATATCCCTGGCCTTTTCCACCGCCCGTTTCAGCACATTCCTGGGATCCCCGGTAAAGGCCGTGCCATCGGGGTTATACACATCGCAGATCAGCCTTGCCACCTTGCCCTGCTGGGGCCTCCATGGAAATATCTCAAAGGTATCCAGATCCGGATACAGGTACATGTCGGACTCATCGATCCTGACAAATCCTTCAATGGCGGACCCGTCAAACATGCAGCGGTTCTCCAGTGCCTTGTTCAGCTGGCTTGAGGTAATGGCCACGTTCTTAAGCATGCCGAAAATATCCGTGAACTGAAGACGGATAAATTCCACATCCTCCTCTTCCACCATGCGGACAATGTCTTCCTTACTGTATTTGCTCATCTTTCCTCTCCCTCTCTTGCAGACTGTGAAACCATAAAATACAAAAGGCAGGGCGCTTTGTGGCGCTCCCGCCTCAATACTAACAAAAATATATCAGCAGATATTTTATTTGTCAATGCGATTTAATGATTTCGTGGTTTTCACCAATATCACTTTAATGCGCGAAGTTGTTCGGTAAAATGATTACCTAATTTAATGGTGCCCACATACCCCACATCACCGGTCATGTGCACAATGCCCCGCTCATCGATCTCCAGTTCCAGTGTGCCGCCCGGCATCTGGACCACCATCTTGGGATCTGTCAGGCCCAGGCGGTAGGCTGCGGCCGCCGCTGCGCAGCACCCGCTTCCCGATGCCAGGGTATAGCCCGCCCCTCTCTCATAGACCTCGGTCTGTATGTGGGTACGGTCCAGCACCTTCATGATCTGGGTATTGATCTTTTCCGGAAACTGCTTTGCGCTCTCGGAATATTTCCCGATCCTGCACACCAGGTCCTTTGATATCTCATCCATGAGAATGACGCAGTGGGGGTTGCCGATGGACAGGCAGGTGACAGGGTAGGGGATCCTTCCAAAGACCATGGTCTCATTGATGATCTCCCTGCGGGGTCCCTCCACAGGCACGTCATCACTCCAGAAAGAGACCTTGCCCATGGAAGCCTTAAGCCTGGTCCCCTCCTCGTTGAGATAGTGGATGGCCGCCTCACCGCCCTGGGAATAGATGGTAAAATCCTTTTTCTGCACATAGCCCGCGTCTTTTAAGTACTTGGCAAAGATCCTCACCCCGTTGCCGCTCTTTTCGGCAACGCTTCCGTCCGGATTCCACACCACCATGGAGATCCTGTCATTGTCAAGCACCGGCCCCTCCAGCACCCCATCGGCGCCCACGCCAAAATTCCGGTTGCACATCAGTTGTACATTAGACGGATTCAGCTCCATTTTATTTTTATTGGGATCATAGATCAGATAGTCGTTTCCAAGTCCATGATATTTTTCAACTGTTATCCTCAATTGCTTGCCCTCCATATTTTTTCTGCACCAGTCGCCCCGTTCCCGGGTCACCAATCAGCATATTCTGTTTATATTTTAACAGGCATTTTTTTACAATTATATAGATATATTGCTATTTTATATTGCAAATCCTGCTGTATTTATTTTATACTATAAAAAAGGAGGTAATTACATGTATATAAACAGCGATCCGTCCGCCACCCCAAAGCAGGGATTCCTTCAGGGAGAATTCCGCCTGTTCCACATAAAAGATAAAGTACAGCGCGCCTATGAGCCCCACTACCACGATTTTCTCAAGATCGTGGTACTTTTGGAGGGAAATGTGACCTATATCATAGAGGGACGATCCTATTCCCTCCGTCCCGGCGACATCGTGCTGGTGGACCGCGGACAGATCCACTGCCCCCAGGTGGATGCCTCCTCCCCCTATGAGCGGCTGATCCTGTATCTGTCTCCTGATTTTCTGGACCGGTACCGGGAAGGCGCCTCCTCCCTGGACAGCTGCTTTTCCACCGCCGCCTACCGCCACTCCAATGTGCTGCGGCTAAAGGATGAAGCCCGCCATCTTACCATCTCCCTGCTAAAGAAACTGGAACACGCCCAGAACTGGCAGGAGGAGGAGTTTGCAGGCCCCCTGTACTGCCGCCTGCTGTGCCTTCAGTTCCTGGTGGAATTAAACCGTGTGTCTCTGGACGATAATGCCCAGTATCTTCCGAACGGCGCCCTGAATTACCGTGTGTCAGGCCTCATCTCCTATATTAATGAACACCTCTGCGAGGACCTGAGCATCCGCAGCCTTTCCGCCTTAAACTGCGTCAGCCCTTACCACATGATGCGCATATTTAAGGAGGAAACAGGATACACCATCGGAAACTATATCACGGAAAAGCGCCTTTTAAAGGCCCGCAGCCTGCTGGCCGAAGGCACGGGGGCAACCCAGGCCTGCTATCTGTCGGGCTTTAACAATTACTCCACCTTTCTCAGAGCCTACAAGCAGCACTTTGGAGAGCTGCCCAAACGCTCCATGTGTGCTAAAAAAACCTAAAAATAATAAAGTATTTTTTAAAATTCATTGAAATTTTTATAATATCTGTTATAATATATTCATTGTTTTCCCATTGAGGACAGTTGTCTTTGCTGCATGAACACGCGCTGGCAAATCCGCTGTGATCAATGAACTATCAAGCAAAACAGGAGGAATGTATTATGAGAATCAGGAAAATCATGGCTATTACCATGGCTGCATGTCTGGCTGTTGGCGCCCTTGCAGGATGCGGCAAAAAGGCGGAGGACAAAGTCATCAAGATCGGCGTATTTGAGCCAACCACAGGAGAGAACGGAGGCGGCGGCTTCCAGGAAGTACTGGGCATCCGCTATGCCAATAAGATCCATCCCACTGTAAAGATAAACGGCGAAGACTACAAGGTAGAGCTGGTGGAGGTTGACAACAAGTCCGACAAGACCGAGGCTGTCAATGCTGCCCAGAAGCTGGTAAGCGAGAAGGTAAGCGTTGTTCTGGGAAGCTATGGCTCCGGTGTGTCCATTGCCGCGGGACAGATTTTCGCAGATGCAAAGATTCCGGCCATCGGTTGTTCCTGCACCAACCCACAGGTAACCGAGGGCAATGACTACTACTTCCGTGTATGCTTTATCGATCCTTTCCAGGGCACTGTAATGGCCAACTACGCATTCCAAAACGGTGCGAAGAGCGCGGCCGTGATCACACAGCTGGGCGATGACTACTCCTCAGGACTGGGTTCTTTCTTTAAGGACGCATTTGCCAAATTAGGCGGCGATATCGTGAGTGAAGAGCAGTTCCAGACCAACCAGACTGATTTTAAGGCAATCCTGACCAATATTAAGGCGGCTAACCCTGATATCATCTTTGCTCCTTCCTCCATCACCACTGCCCCCCTTATTATCAAGCAGGCAAGGGAACTGGGGATCACCGCAACCATTGCTGCCGGTGATACATGGGAGAACTCAACCATCATTGAGAATGCAGGCAAGGATTCCGAGGGCGTTGTGCTCTCCACCTTCTTTGACGAGGCCGAGCCGGCCAATGACGAGGCTTCCTCTTTCATCAAGGGCTTTAAGGAGTATCTGGTAGAGAATAAGCAGGAGGATATCATTCCGGCCGTATCCGCCCTGGGCTATGATTCCTACCTGGCGGCCATCAAGGCAATTGAGACAGCAGGCTCCACTGACACATCCGCGATCCGTGACGCGTTACAGGGTGTCCAGATCGATGGCGTCACAGGAAGCATTACCTTTAACGAGACAGGTGATGCCAACAAGGATATCGCTTTCATCAAGACGATCAAGGACGGCAAGTTCCAGTTCCTTACAACCACAACGGTAGAGTAAGACCATAGTTACATATGACACAGAGGCCGCAGGCGGCAGCCAATGCCCTGCGGCCTTTCTCCAGCTTTACCGATTTATGCCCATTCAGGATACTACTATTAAAAAACAGGAGGCAGACTCTTATGAGTTTAACAACATTTCTTCAGCAGTGCCTGACCGGTATTTCCCTTGGAGGCGCCTATGCGCTGATTGCCATTGGATATACGCTGGTCTACGGCATCCTCCGTCTGATCAACTTCGCCCACGGCGACATTTTCATGATGGCAGGTTATTTTATGATCTTCGCAATGGCAAGTCTTCCATGGTTCATCGCGATCCCGGTGACGCTGCTTGTCACCGTTGTACTGGGTGTGTCCATTGAGCGCGTGGCTTACCGCCCCCTGCGCTCCGCCCCAAGGATGTCCGTTATGATTTCTGCCATCGGCGTTTCCTACCTGCTGCAGAACCTTGCCACCTATCTGTTCACAGCCCTTCCAAAAGGCTATCCGGAGATCCCTTTCCTGAAAAGGATCTATCAGATCGGCGGACTGTCCGCTTCCTTCGTGACCTTTCTGACCCCTGTCCTGACCCTGATCCTGGTGTACCTGCTGATCGCCCTGATCAACCACACCAAGATCGGAATGGCAATGAGGGCCGTATCCAAGGATTATGAGACAGCATCCCTGATGGGTATCAAGATCAATAAAACCATCTCCTTTACCTTTGCCATCGGCTCCCTGCTGGCCGGCATCGGCTCCATCCTTTATTTCACGGACCGTATGACCGTATTCCCGTTCTCCGGCGCCCTGCCCGGGCTCAAGTGCTTTGTGGCAGCTGTATTCGGCGGGATCGGAAGCATCCCCGGCGCTGTGATCGGAGGCTTTATCCTGGGGCTTGGAGAGACAGCCCTGGTTGCCATGGGCCAGTCCACCTTCAGCGATGCATTTACATTTATCCTGTTGATCGTTATGCTTCTCATCCGTCCTACCGGCCTCTTTGGTGAGAAGACAACCGATAAAGTGTGAGGTGGCCAACATGAAAAATATGACAAAGAACAAAAACAAAGTTTATACCATTATTGCCCTGGCCGTGCTGATCGGCATCCTGGCCTTTCTTCAGTCTGACAAAGCGGAGTACAGCTACCAGATATCCATTCTGGAACGAAGCGCCATCTATGCGGTGGTGGCTGTTTCCATGAACCTTTTAACCGGCTTTACCGGACTGTTTTCCCTGGGCCAGGCGGGTTTTATGGCCATTGGCGCCTATGTTGTGGCCATTTTCACCATCCCGGTGGGCTCCCGAGCCAGCGTGTATTATGTAAGCGGCATTTCCCCTGTGATCGCCAATGTACAGCTTCCCATTCCCGTGGCCCTTCTCCTTGGCGGACTGGCCGCAGCAGGGCTGGCAGCCCTGATCGGAATCCCTGTGCTGCGCCTTAAGAGCGACTATCTGGCCATTGCGACCCTGGGATTTTCAGAGATCATCCGGGCCTTTATCGCAGCCCCCATGTTTGACACCATTACCAACGGCTCCTACGGCTTAAAGAGCATTCCGGGATTTCCCAATATCTTTGCGGTATTCGGACTGGCAGCCCTGTGCATCGGCCTTATGATGCTGCTGATCAATTCCTCCTATGGCCGGGCCTTTAAATCCATCCGTGAGGATGAGATCGCCGCCCAGTCCATGGGCATCAACCTGTTCCACTACAAGGAGCTTTCCTTTGTCATCTCCTCCTTTTTCACAGGCGTGGGCGGAGGAATGCTGGCCATGTTCATGCGCTCCATTGATTCCAAGACCTTTCAGGTGGCCCTTACATACGACATCCTGCTGATCGTGGTCCTGGGCGGCATCGGAAGCGTGACAGGCAGCGTGCTGGGATCCTTTGTGGTCACTGCCGGCCGCGAGGCACTGCGTTTCTTTGACGATCCGCTGACCATTGCCGGTATTCACATCCCATTGTTCCGTTCCGGCTTCCGTATGGTCATCTTCTCCATCCTGCTGATGGCAGTGGTGCTCTTTTACAGCCGCGGCATCATGGGAAACAAGGAGTTTTCCTGGGAAGGGCTGTTCCGCCTGATCAGGGGCATCCCCCATAAGCTAAAGGGGAAAAAGAAAAAGGCCTCAGCCTCAAAGAAGGGGGGCGCACAGTAATGGACACCATTAAGAATGTACTTCATATGGATCATGTGACCATGCAGTTTGGCGGCGTGGTTGCTGTGAACGGACTGTCGCTGGATGTAAATGAACACGAGATCGTGGCCCTCATCGGTCCCAACGGCGCTGGAAAGACAACCGCCTTCAACTGTGTCACCGGTATCTACCAGCCCACCTATGGCTCTGTATCCTTTAACAGCCAGGTCATACTGGCGGATACGCCCCAGGGCAAGATGCGCCGTCTCTATGCAGGTGATGTGGAGCCCACTGCCCTGACACCGGTGCGCAAGACGCCGGACCAGATTACCAGGCTGGGGATTGCCAGGACCTTCCAGAACATCCGTCTGTTCGGCAACCTGACCGTGTTTGAAAATGTACTCATTGCCAAGCACATGCGGGCAAAACAAAATGTATTTTCCGCCGCCCTGCGCCTAAACCACGCGGAGGAAAAACGGATGAGGGATGAATCCCTCAGCCTTTTGGAAATGCAGGGCCTGGTGCATCTGAAGGATGAGACTGCCTCCTCCCTGCCTTACGGCCTCCAGCGCCGCCTGGAGATCGCCAGGGCACTGGCAACCAGCCCCAGCCTGCTGCTCCTTGATGAGCCTGCTGCGGGCATGAATCCCCAGGAAACCCAGGACCTCACTGATTTTATCAAACAGATCCGTGACGATTACCACCTGACCATTTTCATGATCGAACACCACATGGATCTTGTTATGCAGATATCAGACCGTATCTATGTGCTGGATTTTGGCAAGCTCATTGCCCAGGGCACACCGGATGAGGTCCAGAACAATCCAAAAGTAATTGAAGCATACCTGGGGGTGAGTGACGATGTTAACGATTAAAGACCTGAGAGTAAATTACGGCGGGATCGAGGCGGTGAAGGGAATCAGCTTTGAGGTTCCTGAAAAATCCATTGTCACCCTGATCGGTGCCAACGGAGCGGGCAAGAGCACCACCCTGCGCTCCATCACCGGCCTGGTAAAAGCCTCCGGCGGTTCCATCCAGTTTGACAATGCAGAACTCCTTGGCATGGATACACCTGATATCGTGGCCAAGGGCATCACCCTGGTGCCTGAGGGGCGGCGGGTCTTCCCCGACATGACGGTGATTGAAAATATTAAGATCGGCGCTTATCTGAGAAGCGATTCCCTGGAAGACGACATCAACTGGGTCTACGACCTGTTTCCCCGCCTAAAGGAGCGAAGCTGGCAGCTGGCCGGCACTCTTTCCGGCGGTGAACAGCAGATGCTGGCCGTTGCAAGAGCTCTGATGAGCCATCCTAAGCTGATGATGATGGATGAGCCGTCCCTTGGCCTGGCCCCCCTGATCGTCCAGGATATATTTAATATTATCAAGGAGATCAATAAACAGGGAGTGACCATCCTCCTCATCGAGCAGAACGCCAACATGGCACTGCGCATCGCAGACCAGGGATACGTGCTGGAGACAGGGCGGATCTCACTGACCGGTACCGGCAGGGAGCTGCTGGCGGACGAGTCGGTAAAGGCCGCGTATCTGGGAAAAAAGAAAAGCAATTCAAATATGGGTTAATAAAAGGGGGAGGCTCCATGGACTGGGCCTCTCCCTTTTATCTGTCATTCTATCCGCTTTGCATCCGCCTCTATTGCCAGCCGTTCCTCATTTTTCCCGGCCACACAGGTCACCAGTGTGACCCCGGCATCTCGGTCCGCTTTGCCACTTTCGTCTGCTTTGCCACTTTCACCTGTTTCCTCCTCTTTATCCCGCATGTTGGAAAAAAAGTCGGTCTGCGCAGGGATCCTGCGGCGGTCCGTAATATGGCACAGGAAATTATCCCCCTCTGCCGTGTACAGGTAAAAGGAGGCGTGTTCCCTATAATATTCATTATCCCAGTAACGCTTCAGGGAACCGAACATGGAACCGTTTTTCATGTTATGTCCATAGAGGACCATGTTCCCGCCCTCTGAGGGCAGACTGCTTCTGTAATCCATGAAAATGCATCCGGCCCCGTTATATGCACCGGAAAATGTCCTGGTCAGGTAATAGGAATTGTCCTCACCCCGGGTCACAGGATAGCTTACCGGCGTCCCGGGAATGTGGATCCATGCAATGATATGGGGATTCAGCTTTTTAAGGGCCTCAAAATCAACAGCCAGCATGGGCTCCTGCCCCCCGGCGGGCAGGCTGCCCGGAGACTGGGGATCAGGTTCCTGTCCGGAAGCCTTGGCTGTATACTGCCGAAGCTCCCCGTACTCCTTTTCCCCTTTCCTGTATTCATACAGGGAACGGCACAGCAGTCCCGCGGACACCAGAAAGATTGCCAGGACTGAAAGAATGGACAATGTCAGGACGGTACGCCTGATCCCCTGCTTTTTGACCATCACACCTGATCCTCTTTCCTGCGAGTCCTGAACCACAGAACCCCCAGGGCTGACAGCAGAAGGAAACTGACCGCGGTCATGGCTCCCAGCATAAGCAGCGGGGTGGTGTCCCCTGTTTTTGGAAGTGCTGCCAACGGGATCTCAGGATCAGGGATCATGACAGCCTGGGGAACCTCTGTGTCATCAATGGTGGTTACGCTTCTTCGGCCTCCGCCGCCTCCGCCGCCTCCACCACCTCCTCCGCCATTATCTGAGAATGTCTGGATCATAAATTCCCAGTCGATCTTGGCCAGCTGGTCGGCATAGACGCACGCTCCCGTTACCGGGTCACAGGTAATGGATGGATCCAGCTGCAGCTCCACCTGGATTTCCTCGGATGTACCACTTTTCAGATAACACAGGGGGATCAGTTCCTGGAGATTCTCACCTTCCCCGTATCTGGCGCCGGTCACCTTTCCTTCATAGAGGACACTGCCCTGGAATATGACTTTCATGGTGATCTTTTCCAGGAGCTCGTCTTTTATCTGCTCCTGCTCTCTTGGATCGATCCGCATATAGACTCTGGCAGTCTGGTTGGATGTGGTATTCTCCACCTTCAGGCGGTCTTTGTAAATACCTCCCGGAACCATGTCCGTAAAACTCATAAACCAGTTCCCTTCCTCCTCCCCGGTCCCTGAGCGGTAAGGTACATACTCAAGCCTCTGGCTTCCCCGGTTGTAGACCAGGGTCAGCTTCTTTTCCAGGCCTGAGGCGTCATAGACGCCGGGATCCGCCACCTGATCGGCCAGGTAGCGGATCACTTCCTGGTTAAACCCGCCGGTGAACGTATGCTCCACCGCCGCCTTGGTGGCCTGCACCGTGGTGGCCTTTATATCCATGGTATATCTGCTGCTGTCATACCCGTATTTGGCATTGGTGCGGGTCACGGTAATCTGCTTGTAACCATCCTCTGTCTTCTCATAATAGGTGTCTTTTCCCGTTATGGTGTTCTCCAGAAGGGGGTTCATGGTCACGCTTTCCAAAAACACCGGCGAGTCTTCCCCCGGCTGTATCACCCCTATGTAATACAATATATAATTTCCTGTCTCAGACGGCTCCTCATCCACCAGGAGCCACTTTCCCCTGGCATCCTCCACCTTGTCTGCATAGGGCAAATTCAGGCGTATGCCGGCATCCTGAGCCATTCCGGACCGGAGCACCATAACGGCTTCTTTATTAAATGCAGGAATTGCCGCATACTGGCGCTCTCCCTGGTCTGTTACAAAGTCAGGGGGCAGCGCTTCCCCCTCAAGGGGAGGGACCGCTGTCTCATTGCCATTCTGATCCAGGACGTAAACATTTTCCCGCCTGATCCAGCTCTGGTGGATCTCCACCCTGGCAATGGCGGGCACACCGCTCTCCAGGCTGCCGTCCTCTGCTTTCAGGTTGTTGGATACCCATACCTGCTTTTGTGTGGTTATACCTGGCTGCCAGTCATCCGGCTGGCGGAAATGCTCCTCAAGGCTGGTTTTGTACCTGGGAACCCTGTATTCATTGCCGGTCCGTATTACCTGGGACCACGCCGCCCAGGTAGTTCCCACCGATGCAGCCGCCAGAACTGCCAGGCCCAATAACATGATCTTGCCTTTTTTCATAACATCAATCTCCTGTCCAAACGGATTACAGCTCTGCTTCCAACAGGCGTTTATGCCTTTTCCTCCCGCTTCTTTCCCGGGCAGATAAAATCAAGTAATATCCCAATCACCAGGATCCCTCCCATGACCCCAATTGCCTGGGGTGTCCTGCCGCAGGTGACAAAGTATCCGGCATAGGGGATCTTCACATCAGCCGCCCTGCCTGCCACTCGGTCATATGAAACCGGGTTGGGGTCCGCAGTCTCATTGGCATCTCCCTTAGTGATAAAATCACGGCTCAGCTCCTGTTTTTCCACCACCCTGTGGGTGACCAGCGAGCCATCCTCACCTGCATGGAAGGTGATGGGGTCTCCCTCCTGAATCTGCTCAAAGGCGGCCCCTTTATAGTAGATCACACTCCCAACAGGAAAGGCGGGCTCCATACTTCCGCTGAGCACCACCACCGGCCGGTAACCGGCCAGCATGGGCGCTGCGATCAGAAGGTATCCCACAATGCACAGATACACGGGCCATGAAAGGATATTAAACAATTGTTTCAGAACGTTCATTCATCAGCCTCTGTATTATGGTGTAACGGTTTTATTCTCAAGATTCACGCCGTCCTCTGCATTAACTTGTACATTGGTCAATGCAGTGATATCGAAATCTTTCCAGGAATCGTTTACTGCATCAGCGGTGGCCTGGACAAACTCAGAGGTAACGGTCAGTGTGTAGTTGGAATCCCCGTAGCCCTTCTTATTGCTGTCCAAATTGGATTCGGATTTGCGGAACAGGCTCTCTCCCTCAGGAATAGACGTGACAGCTGCCAGGTCGCGTATATCTTTAAGGCCGTCATTATTCTCATCACTAACCTGGGTCCAGTCGATCAATGTCCAGGCACTGGTATTATCCAGATCCGGCTGTGTTGCCGCAACGGCATAGTACTCTTTTGTCTCATAGTGGCCAAGGTCGATATCCGTGGCCATGGTCAGCCCTTCCAACAGGTGGGTGGTGCTGGACTTATCTGATCCCTTTTTCTCCAGAACGCCGTTCCAGTACCAGTATCCGTCCCCTCCATCGATCCAGCCGTCATTGGTCAGGATGTTCTTATGTACCACGGTGCCGTCTTCTGCGGGTGCCAGGCCATCGGTGTCATTAACCTGGTCTGCGTCAAAGATTCCGCCGGCATAGGTCCCGTTGTCAAACAGTTCCGATTCGCTCAATATGGTTTTGTAGGGATCCGTTTCTCCCTTGTAGGACCAGTTTTCTTTCATGCTTACCCTGACAAGGACGGGATAATCTCCGGTATTCTCCGCCCCTACATTCTTATCCCACTTAGCGCCCGGCTTTAAATCTTCCGTTGGCGGCGTGTAATCCTCCACCAGCTGGGTGGTATATTTGCCCGTGCTCAACGGGTTATCCAGGGATGCCGTCTGTGAATAGTACGCAAATGTTCCTCCCACCAGGGCTAATGCTCCAAGCCCGATTCCTGCTGCTGCTTTCTTATTTAACTTCTTCATGTCTTTTCCTCCTGCTTTTTCATATTATTATGCTTTTATTTTGTTATATTGGTCCGTCCATCAAAAAACATAGGCGGCAATAACCTGTTTGATCATTCTTTTATGGACAGCTGAACTTACTTCTGGACCTCTGATTCGCTGATCAGCTTCCACTCACATCCAAGCTGCTTAAAATCAAAGACACCGCCTTCTCCAAAAACCGTGTTGACGGCCTGGTCCGTTGCCTGTACGGTCTGGGCTGCCACCACCAGGGTATAATCAGCGTCACTGTACCCGGCCAGCCTGGCATCTGTGAGATCAGTAACTGATTTCATAAAGGTTATCTGGTTTCCATCCGCTTTCAGGCGCTCATTCATTTCCCTGGTGGAAATGTAATCATATCCAAGAGGGCTGGACGCATTGCTGGCCGTGGCGAATTCCACCCAGTCGTTGCTTCCATTTTCAGGTCTTTGACCCGTGGTGGCATAATACCGGATCTCCTTGTAGGAACCCATATCCACATTTTCCGCCAGGGTCACTCCGTCAAGGAGCTTGGTTGTCTCCGCAATTTCATGGCTGCCATCCTCTTTCTCTACTGCGCCGGGAAGGACATACATATAGTAATAATATCCATCCGCCGGATTATAAACCCAGCCGCCGTCCGGCATCATGCTTTTAAATACCACTGAGTCATCCGCGTCAGGATCGGCAATTCCGTCTTCCGGGTCACCCTGGTAAACATTCTCAAATGCATTGTTGGCATTGGATGGGCTTCCAATGGCGACCGGCCGCTCCTTTTCCTGGGAGGTGTCTGTAAAATAAAATTCCTCTTGTCCTCTGACCCACTTTTCCTGGAATTTCACCCGCACTACCACGGGTAGGGTACCTGTGTTACGGATTGTCACATCTTTATTCACACTGGTTCCAGGCCCCCAGTTCTCACCCTCCGAAGGCTTAAACTCTTCAACCAGTTCCGTATCATATTTCCCTGTATCAAATATGTTGGCGGCTGTCAAAGTCTGGTTAAAGTAAGCAAATGTCCCGCCGATCCCGGCCACTGCCAGCATTGCGGCCACTGCTATCACTTTTCCATTTATTCTCATTCTCCTGTCCTCCTGTATCATTCACCGGCCCGGCTGCCCTGACTCCATGTCAGTACGCCGCTGCTGTCTTCCTGAACCACCATATTCCACTGTGACTGTACCCCCAGTGCCGAATCATGTTCCTCAACAGGAACCGCCTCTGCATGGAAGGTCAGTTTATAAATCTTATCACTGTAATCCACGTCATGCCGGTCATTTGACACTTCATCGCTTAAACTGATGCTCTCAAGGATACAGTCCGTGGTTTTCCCTGCCGGGAGGACCTGTTTATAATACCGGTAGCTCTTTCCGTTCTCATCCGTATATGACTTTGACCAGAACTCAGTCTCCATGTTCATATAATCTACATTTCCCTCTGCTTGGCCGGAATCGGTCCAGACTCCCGGATTCCAATGTTTGATCACATGATCCGTGTCGTAGCCAGCCTCCTTTTCAAGGATAACAGGCGGGCTGCTCCCCTGTCCCTTTTGGCACCAGCTCTCCTGTGGCGGTACTTCAACACGCAGGAACAGGTCCATTTCACCTGCGTTTTGGAACGAAACTTTTTTAATCACTGTCTCTCCGGGCAGGAACGAGCTCTCCGGGTCGAAAATTTCCACCATGGCCGCCCCGCTGTGGGAAGTTCCCAGGGGATTGGCCAGGGTCATCACATCACTGTAATATGCCAATGTGACTGCAAATGACAGGAGCAATATAACCAGTATCAGGAGACCGGCTGTCTTTTTGTTTTTCAGCCGTGTATGGATCTCTAATCGTTTCAAAACAACCACCTCCTAATTTTTTCCGGAATCAACATTCCAGTTAATACTGCATCCATATTTATTGTTGTCCCAGTTATCCGGCGTCACTGAAATGTCCCTGTCAAAAAGCCGCTGCACTGCCTTCAAGCTGACATTCCAGTCATCGCTGGACTGCACGATCTCCATTGTGAAATGGAATTTATACTCCGCATTTTGATACCTCTGGTCCTCTATCCCTGACAAATCTATAAAATCCACGCCCCGGACCAGCTTTTCCGTACTGCGGTCCTGGATGCCTGATACGGAACCGGGAAGCACCTTTTTGTAGTAATACCATCCATCCTCCCCGCTTTCCCAATTGCCGTCCAATGAAAGGCTGGGGACAGCCAAAGGCAGAGACTGGCCGGATGCATCCACTATATGATTAGGGAGAACCGTGCCATCCTGTGCAATCCATGACTGCGCAAATGCAACTCTTAAAAACACATCTGCCTCCCCATTATTTGTAAAAGAAACCTCCTTTGCCCCCTGGTCCAGGTTTTCTGTTATACCCCCTTCTACAACAGGCGTCTTTATGGGATTTTCCAGTTGCATGGAGTGGATGACCGCGGCGCCTGTTACTCCGGCTGCAATGGATAGGGATACCAGCACGATCATTGGCAGCAGCTTGGATAAGACCTTTCTTTTATCCATAAAGATCATCTCCTTTCTCCAGTTTTCTCTGGCCGCGCGCTACACCTCTGTCTTCAACAAACACCATGATGCAGTCCGAGGTAAAGGCCGATGCCATATACTGAGGATTGTCACTTCCATGATATTCTGTAAACGGGTTCTCCGGCCTGAAATCCGTTCCCTCCCCATTTGTAAATCCCTTTACATTGGTGACTGATGCGGTGTGATGGAAATAGCTCTCATGGTCAGGGGTGTTTGTAAGAATCACCAGGATATCGTCACCTGGTTTCACTGTAACTTTGTCCCCGTTCTCAGCTCCTGAGAGCGCGTCTGCCGGTTCGCTTTCCATACGTGACATGGTGTATTCCATTGGTACGATCTCCGCAATGGAAAAGATCTGCCCTTCCTTGGAAGGAATCACAAGGATTGCCCCGCTTTCCTCTCCATTTCCAAGAGCAGTCTGTGTATAGACAGCTCCCTTACTGTCCAGAACCTGTATCACAAACTTGTAGGAAGAATCAATGGGTTCATTTTCAAGGCCGTTCTGTTCCACTGTCTTTTTGATCCTCAGTTTTGCCGCCAAAAGGGTATTGGTTATTTGAAACGGATTGGCGGATGTCCCCGTACCGCTGGAATCGTAGGATGCTGAATAAGAGTATCCGGAGGATAATACCGCCGTACTGCCATCCTCTATGGGCTGGCCCGCCTGGTCCAGTTCTCTCACCGTGTAAACATACGGCGGGGAGCTTCCATCGGCTTTTACAGGCAGGTCTTTCCAACCTGCTGTCCATTTGTTGGCATCGCTGAGTTTTACAGGTTCGCCAAAGGCCGCCCCATTCTGATACAGCTGGACCTCCAATATCTCAGGCCGCGTATGGTAGGCATTTTCATAATCCACCCATACTTTTTTCACTGCCAGGTCTTTCTGATTATAAGTATTGGTTATCACAGAGTGATCGCTGCTGTAAGTGACAATATATTGTCCCTCACCAATCTGTACCGTGCTTCCGGCTTCCACCTTATTACCGGAAGAGTCAACCTCATAGGGAACATAGTTGATCCTTGTCCCTCCAGAATCATACCCCGGCAGATTCTGCCATGTGCCGTACCAGTTATTAGAGCTGTCCAGTGTGATAATGTCACCCGTCCTTGTACTTCCATCCTTAAACAATCCCACCTGAACAGAACCCTCTCCGGCACCACCGACCCACTGTTTCCTCACATTGATATCCGTGAGCCGGGTATTAGTGATGGTCATCCCATTGATGCTTGATGTATAACCAACAATTGTTCCTATTTCCTCTACGGTATAAACATGCTCCTCATTTGAATTTACTTCCTTATATTTGGGCAGGTTATCCCACGTATACTCCCAGCCATTGGAGGCCTCCAGCCTGACCGCACTACCGTAGGAAGCGCCATCTTGTTTCAGCTGGACATAGATATATTCAGGCCGTTTCTTATCCTCATTATTTCCATCCAGCCACAGCTTCCGGACCGTGCGGGAAACCGTCTCGGATTCCGGGGTTGGGATTGATGTGACGCTTGGGAGTGTGAATTTCATGTAACAGCAGGAACCGGTTCCTCCTCTCTCTATAAAGAAGACCGACATGGTATGTTTCTGGTTCTTATCGCTTAGAAGGCCCTTGTTCTGCATCCATGACTTCAGGTCCACATAAGCGCCTTCCGCGGAATGGATTCCTCCCAGATCAACGTCACTTACCAAATTGCCGTCCACATACAGCCAGAAATCATCATCTCCCCTGAAGTAATAGTCCATGGGCCCGGTGTAATCTCCCAGGACAAACTCAAAGTCATAGCGCATTCCAAAAAACCAGTTGTGGGTGATCCCCTTTTTGTTCACGTCCTCATCATTTTGAGGGAATCCGTAATGGTTATAGCCAAACAGAGGATCTCTGTTTTTTCCGTTAACCGCGTTGTTGTAACTGACACTGTCCAAAGGCCAGAACAGGTTGGAATAAAGTTTTTTGGATCCGTTCCAGCTGTCACATGTATAGACGATCTGATCCAGGTTTTTCAAAAGTGTTTTTCCCGAACTGTCATATACGGATTCCAGTGTATAGGTGTCCCCCTGGCGTTCAAAACCCAGCTGATAGTTCGGCAGGTATTTCTTGGCATAATAGGTCACCTTTTTACCGTCCTTATATGTTTCACTGGTGGTGATATCCTGGGTTGCAAAAAGGCCCGGATCCTGATAATTAAACTTAATCGTATTGTCTGCGGCCAGGGTTTCTTTGGGAATCCCTGTCACCACGGAACCTGCATTGTTTGGCACCCCTGTATAACCATGGCGTATCTGTGCCTGGCCGTTTCCTCCGATCCCAACGCCGATGCGGGTGGAGCTGTTTCCCAGGGAGGTATTGTTCATTCCCACCTTGCTGGTGTTAAGGGTTCCATGGTTCCCATCCGTGGTCTTTCCTTCCACCGTAACATTATAATCGTGGAATCCCGTATATCCCTTAATGGTGCCCGAGGTAGGCACATAGTTGATTTTTATCTTATTGTTGGCCGCAGTGAGATAGATCTTCTGGTCTGTGGCATTTTCCGTAAAGGTCTGTCCATTGGGGTAATTCGCATTGGTTATGGTCACGCTTTTTACCGTATAATTACCGCCCAGGGCAACCTTACTCCAGTTGGAGACTGCAATAGAGTAATCCACCCCTGTGCCTGATCCATTGGGCAGGGTCAGGTTATCATCGCTGTATATTTTTACCTCCTGCTTTGCATACGTGCTTCCGCTTTGGGCTCCCGGATACAGTCTGTTCCCGGAGACAGATTCCTTTATTTTACCACTATTGTCAAATGTCATCTTATCCAGCTGTGCCCAGTGTTCCACTGTCACAGGCACTTCTTTTGCCTCCGGCACGTTGACCACAATGTATATGGAAAAATGATCTGTTTCCATCACTACAGTTCCGTCAGATGCCACCGTGCTGTTCATCTCATTTGCTACAACCTGCGTTTCATCCAGATGGTAGACTTTGATCTCATCTCCTCCGGATTGGATCCGTTCACTGGGGTCTGCCGGTTCCTCCTGCCGGGACAACACCTGGATTGCACCCGGTACATCCGCCAGCGTGTTGGATGCAGCCGCAGGATCACGCTTTTCCAGCTCCAGATTTTTAAAGGCTACATTGATAGGGCCTACCGGTTCAACCTCAACCCCGTCCGCGTAGAGCTTTATATCCAGGGCTTTGTAGGATTGAATAGAGATCCCCTCCTCCTGAGACTTTTTCTCCAACGCCTCGTCCACCTGGGCCATATGCTCCTGCCCTACTTCGGAGACTCTCACAGCCATCTGGTCCGCCTCAGGAAAGGAATCCACTGGTCCGCTTACCGTAACGGCAGCATTCCCAATCCGGCCTTCCAGGGAGATCTCCCCGTCACCTGTTACAATCAGTGAGAATCCCTGGGTGGATTTGCAGGTTTTTCCTTTTATCTTGCTCTCCTGGGTAATCTTTCCAAAATAGATCCCGGGGCTCACATTCCCGGACACGCGGTACGAACAGATCAGCATATTCTCCCTTACATCATCCACCATTGCCTTTCTCACCTTAAAGCCGTTTAACTTGGCGTTGTACATTTCAATCCTGTAATTTACTTTCCCAAGGTCTACCGTATAATCTTCGCTTTCCTCCTCATCTGCATTTTTCCGGGTTTCCCCGGCATCTTTTGCAGCGGTATCTTTATGTCCATTTGAAGGATCTTCCGATTTTGATTCAATTACAACCACGGATTCAGACCCCATTTTTTCACTTTGGTCCTGCTCTGTCACCCCTGTCTCTGTCAAATCCCCTTGAGCGTGTTCTGATGACATGGTTGGTGCTGCTTCTGTGTCTGCCGCTTCTGTGTCTGCCGCTTCTGTGTCTGCTGTTTCTGTGTCTGCTGCTTCTGTTAGTCCTGACTCGTCTGACGCCTGGGCTGTGGTTTCCTCTGGATCTGTTGATCCTGCCTCCATGGATGCCTGTGTCTGGTTTTCCCCTGAATCAGTGGGTGAAGATTCTGTGGATTCCTGTGTCTCGGTTTCCCCTTGCTCGGCGGCCGCTTCCCCAGCGGAGGGCAGAGGAGTGGTTCCCTCAGTCTCCGTGGGTGCCTGTGTCTCGGTTTCCCCTGACACTGTCGGCAATGCCTCTGTGGTTTCCTCTGTCTGGTTTTCTCCCGAATCAGAGGGTGCCTGGGCCTCAGTTTCCCGGGGTATGCCCGGGCCTTCTTCCGTCATCTCTTGTACCGGCTTTGTAGGTATATCCGGCCGGGCCTGTGACGGCGTGGCAGGAAGTGCTTCAGATGGCGTAGCCGGTGGAACGACCGGAACAGCCTCTGACGGTGTAGCAGGAGCAATATCTGCCTCATCCTTAAAGGAATCTTCCAGGATTGCGTCAAAATCAAACATGGATGCACGGATTCCCATAGTGACCATCTCACCTGTTCCTATTCGGTTTCCATCTTGGAATTCAACGGAATCCATATTCAGATAATTGACCGTATATAAAAAATTCTCACGGACGCGTATTCTCTTTTCTTCACCTTTTCCGTTAAACTGGAATTTTACCTGCTGGTTCCGTACCCCCTCAATATCTTCATCAATGGAAAATGTAAAACGTACTGAATAAATCTGCCCGGGAGCCAGTTCGATCCCATCGATCCGCTCCAGCCCTTTTGTGCCATCCTCATTTTCCGGAATACCTGTTTCCAGTGTGCCATCATCCGCTATACTATCATCCGGTATGCCGGTATCAAATGCATCTTCTTCTGACTCCTCCAAAAGAAAAAACTCCGCCGAGTCCGCCTGAATCCCCTTTGCGCTATATGTCAGTGTGCCATCTGTGACCACAGTTCCCGTCTCATTCTTAAGATGAACATCCAAGCTGACCAGCCCCCCTGGGCGGAAGTCCCCCTCCTCCGAAAAAATGCTGATTACCACATCATCCTTTTTTGAATTTTTGAAACTGGCATTGCTGACCATGGCCTTGGAAAATTCGCCAAGCTCCGACAGATCCGTCTCCTCCCGGTAGAACCTGTCGCCATATTCTTCGGCAAATGCAATCCCGGAATTGCCCAGTATCAGTATGCTTACAATGGTAAACGCCAAAAAACCAGACGTTATCCTCTTCCAGCCCGCTTCCAATCTCCGATTCATCATTTACCTCCTGTATGTTCTGCAAACTCTTATATTTTTCTTAATCTAGGACACTGTTCCTTAATGCTAA
The DNA here is from genome assembly GCF_040545455.1 of Enterocloster citroniae. Taxonomy (NCBI): domain Bacteria; kingdom Bacillati; phylum Bacillota; class Clostridia; order Lachnospirales; family Lachnospiraceae; genus Enterocloster; species Enterocloster citroniae. Next base: position 99,691 of record NZ_JBEPLZ010000019.1, read on the forward strand.
TTTTATCAAAGGGGGTATCCTGCATCCTGCCACATCCAATGCATTTTCCCAATTTTCTATGTGCGGCGCAAAAATATCGCCATCCCGCATTGCAATGGCGATAAAAGTTTTATTCCAGCATGGACTTTTCCAGTTCCTGGGTCATGGTCACATGGTACCACAATTCTCCCCGGCTGCCCGGCATCTTATTGTAGGCGGATTCGATCCGCTGAAATATGATACTGCAGGATTCCTTGTTGATCCTTGTGAGAAGGAGGATATAGTGGCGGTTTCCGTACCGTGTATACGCATCCCCTTTTCTCAGGGAACTGCCGATCACGTCCTTCAGCAGCTCCATCTGGTATATGCGGTTGTCCTGCCCTCTTCTTTTTTCCTGCTGCCCCAGGGTGAGGAACATCAGCACCGGGTTCAGGTCATGGCGCTCCCTGGCCCGAAGCAGCAGGCGGCAGTAGTCAATAAAGCTTGGATATGTACAGTAATACGCTCCCGTGATAACGCCTTCCTCAAATATGGCCCTGGTGATATCTCCTTCCCTGCCCATAAAATACCGGTCCGTTATGTGCCATGCCTGAATGCTCCGTTTATGTTTCCGTTCAAACAGTTCCAGGTCTTCAAAACACTTCTGCATCTCCTCCGCCGGCGGACTCCCCATCTCCCTTGCGTAGAGTTCCATGGTTCTGTTATAAATATCAATGGCCTCCTCATACCGGTACATTTCCAGGCAGCACCGTATCTGCTCTGTCTGCCAATTCTCAAAGGGATAGACGGCAGATGCCCTGGTGTAAAGCTTCAGCAGGTTCTGGTAGTCATTATTGGATTTAAACGCCTGCTCCAACTCCCGGATCGTCTGCACATATAGGCGTTTAAAAGATTCACTCTTCTCATAAAACCACATGTCGGACTGGTTCATGGGCAGCAGCTCTCCGTAATAGTTTTGATTGGCCTGAAGGAACAGCGCGGTCCGTTCACCTCCCCGGCTCCCCTCTGCCTTATGTACCAGTGTTTCAAAATAGGCCGCATCTAATTCAACCTTAAAGCTGCTCTTCCACCTGCATATCCCATCCTGTATAACTACATATTCCTCCTCCGGAAGGCCGGAGGCCGCCAGCTGTCCCTTGAGCCGGTAGCACAGATTGTTCAGGTTTTTATTGCGGTTGCCCGCGTCAGTCCCCTCGCTCCACCCATAGAGGAAATCCATAATCTCACTTTTTGCAATCCCCTGCTCTCCTGATAGCAGCAGCATCTGGAAAAGACGCACGGATTTAGCGTTGCCTGTTTTATGGAACAGTATGTGGTCCTCCCCATAACGCATTGTAAATTTACCCAGCATCTGTACACGCAGAATCTTACCGCCCATACGGTCCGCCTCCTTTATCATCATGTGCCGGAGCCATTGCCCTGAAAAGCTCCCTGCTCCTGGTTTACAGCTGTATCATGCTGATCATGCGCATCAGTTCCAGGGCGCTTCTGAAATTTACCACCTTGCCCTTGGTGATCTTTCCTCTGATGCTTCCCTGCAAACTGGAGAACTGTCTGTATTTCACATAGACGATCAGCACTTCCCTGGCCTTTAACGCCTGCTTAAAGGGAATCTGGTCCATGGTGTACGTCAGGTTGCTCCTGTCCGCCTGTGGATGATGGGAACCGGCTTCCCTGTAACGCCTTTCCGTCTCCATATTCAGGAAGCGCGGATCCGTTGTTGCATGAGGCATACCAACCCAGTTGCACATCTCATCCAGTTTCAGCACCATGTCTCCCACTCCGCTGAACCATATGGGTTCCTTAAGGTAGCAGCTGTAAATTTCCCCGCACACTTCCCCCTCCTCGGTTCCCTGAATACAGACCAGCATGGTGCTGGACCGGTCCGATACCACCAGCTCCTCAATGCGTTTCATGGCTTCTTCGTCCTGTATGATCTCACTGCCCATCTCTTCGTCCCCTTTACTTAAAGTACCTTGGCTTCTATTTACAACAGAATTCCTCTTTTGTTGTAAATTTCTCCTTTGTAACTGTCTCCTCATCCATTCAATTCCCCGGATCATCTGAGGGAACAATAAAATAAGCACAATAAACAGGCTGGAAAAAATTTGATTTAGACCAGCTTATTTATTGTGCCGATAATTCAAAAAAATGTATGAGGCAATCACATTTCTATGGCAAACATAAAAAATATGTAGTATAATAACTCCAAACGATATCCTTTTGTTTACAACAAAAGAGGAATTCTGTTGTAATGTTCTATGAGCAGCCCCATTCGTTCCAACTGTCTGACATGTTTTTCCCCGCTTTCCATTGTATAGATACGTGTCGTGTTGACACTGCTGTGCCCCAGTATGTCTGACAGCCGCAGCAGATCCTTTTCCTGGCTGTAGTACACCCTTGCAAAGAGGTGGCGCAGATTATGGGGAAATATCTTTTTCGGATCGATCCCTGCCTTTATTCCGATTTTTTTCATCTCACGCCATATATTGCTGCGGTCCATGGGCTTTCCGCTTCGTGTCACAAAAATGGCGCCGGACTGTATCTTCCTTTTCCCCGCATACTCCTTAAGAAGCCTGCACAGCTGCTGTGTGAGAAAGATGGTCCTGACCTTTCCTTTGCAGTCCACCTGTGCAATCTGATTTTCCACCGCATCCACCGTAATATAGGAAAGTTCCGATATTCGTATGCCTGTGGAGCACAGGGTCTGAAGCAAAAGGCATAGCCGCTCATTTCCATTTACACGCGCAGCCTCCACCAGCCGCAGGTATTCCTCACGTTTCAGTTCCTTTTGTCCGGAACAGAAGACCTGCTGCTTCACTTTTATAAACTTAACCAGACAGTCATTCCATTCCAAGTACCGGAAAAATCCATTGACAGCAGCCAGGGCGCCGTTAACGGTCACCGGCGACAGATTTCCCCTAAGTGTTTCCTTCCAGGCCATAACCCTTTCTTTGGTAACTGCTGACCCATCCATAAACTGTTCAAACTGGTTCAGATAATATCTGTATTTATAAATGGTTCCCTGGCTCATCTCATTATGCTGCAGCCAGAGACAGTATTCTTCGATCGTTCCGCCTGCAATTGTTCGTTTCAACATGTCCGTTCCTCCTACTAGATTGTTTAGTGTACTCTCGGAGTCTCCCCGGCACCCATCTTTGCGGCTGAGATTCCGAGAGTACACTTTATGTTTCTTATTTTGCCGGGTAAATATAGAAAAGGAAGCCCGTATAAGGCCTCCTTTTAGCTTGGTTTTTTATTTCGCAAATCATACTCCCATTTCTGTTTTTCCCGTACAAAAATAAATATAACATTTTATTGTTAAAAAAATCAAGCAGCGGATCCCCTTTGCAAAGGAAATGCAGCAGAAGGAACATGCCGGACAGATGTCCGGCACAATTGATACCCTCAGTGGACAAGGGTATGATTCTTATAATGCTTTATCCTTACAGGCTGGTATACCCGTAGGAATTCACCAGCGCCTCCAGCTTCCTGCCCTGTTTGCAGAACGGGCAGTCCCTGTAATCATAGAACGCATATTCCGGAACATCTCTTTTATTAAATATAGAAGTGATCTTATGCCCGTTTATCTCATCCAGAGCACTGAATATGGCCGTGATCCCTCTCAGAACCCCTCCATAATACAGGACAGACTCGATCCCCTTATTCAGGGCAAGCCCGGTTGTGACCGATGCGGTCAGCAGGATCACATTCTTGCCCCGTATCATGGGCAGGATATTTTCCTTAAATACCATCTGGCTGTTGCTGTTGTACTCCGGCGTCACAATGTAGATGGTTTTGTGGGCATTCATGGAGAGAACTCCGGCTCCGGTCAGCTCCTGAGCCAGAAAACTTCCGATCACCTGGGTTCCCTCCAGGCACACAATGGTGTCCACAACCGTGTCATAGAGGAACATTCCCATCAGGCTTTTGGCAATCTCCTGCGCCTCACTGAGCCTTGTCTTCAGAGTAGTCATATCAATGTAATAATTGATATGGGCATGATTGGTGGCAAAGTGTCCGGGTGTAACCTTAAGCGGTGCCTCACAGCCGGTTGTATGTATCTTCACATACTTGTTATCCATAAAAACGCCCCCTTTTCAGTGGTTCACAACATCGGTATCTATCTATTATTATACTAAAGAATCACGTCTGATACAAGGGTTGAGTGAATCCAGGGCATGAATCCAGAACATGCAGCCAGGTCATTGGCAACAGTGCCCAATGGAAAATCCCCTCCATGAAAGTGAGCTGGAACTAAAGATCATTGAACTGTACAGCGTTTCCGGAAACCTGATCGGCCACGTCCCTGAAACAGGCGCCTTCCAGCACGCATCTCCCGGTTCGGCCGGGCCCTCGGCCAGGCCTTCAAATTCGCCTTGATGAGCCTGATTCTGGCAGCGGTCGGATCAAAAGCCGATATGATCCGGATCCGGCCCCGTCCTTCCATCCTCACCCAATCCGGTGATGCGGACACACTCCTGGGCTGTAAGACAGAAGTCAAATATATCTGCATTTTGAGCCATCCGCCCCGGGTTCATGGACTTGGTGATCGGAATAATATCCTGCTGCAGTTCCCACCGCAGGGCAATCTGGGCAGATGATTTATGGTACTTGCTGCCAATCTCACAGAGCACCTGGTTGTCTAACACGGTGCCATGGCCAAGGGGACTCCAGGCCTGTACCTGGATTCCCTTTTTCCTGCAGTAAGCAGCTGTATCCTTCTGGGTAAAAAACGGATGTATCTCCAGCTGGTCCGCCATTGGCTGTATATTGGCCTCCGCCTCAATATTTTCAATATGATGAGGCAGGAAGTTGCTCAGTCCAATGGCACGGACCAGTTTTTCATCATATAAGCGTTCAAAGGCTTTCCAGGTATTCCTGCTGACCTGCTTCCAATTGTCCCGGTACAGTGCAGGAATGGGCCAATGGATCAAATACAGGTCCAGGTATTCCAGTCCCAGAAGCCGAAGGCTTTCCTCACATGCGGCCAGAGTCTTGTCATATCCCTGTTCCGTATTCTTAAGTTTGGTTGTTACAAACAATTCTTCTCTTGGAATCCCCGATTCCCGGATTCCCGTTCCCACACTCTTTTCATTTCCATAGAGCTGGGCTGTGTCTATATGTCTGTACCCGGCGGCAATGGCATCTTTTACTGCCTGCACCGCCTCATTCCCCTCCGGTGTCCTCCATGTGCCATATCCCAGACAGGGGATCTTTACCCCATTCTTTAAAACAAAGCAGTCGCTTAAATGATTCATCTGAATGATCCTTTCATCCTATTCTTCAGTTAATAAAGCAATCGCGGCAGGAATAAAACCGCATCCGGGAAAAACGCCAGGAGTCCAATGGCCAGAAGGATCGCGGCTAAAAATGGGATCATGGACTTTGTGTATTCCTGCAGCGAACAGTCCAGTATGGTATTGACCGTGTACATACTCATTCCAACCGGCGGCGTATTAACGCCCATGGTAACTATCACACACATGAGAAGCCCCAGATGGACCGGGTCAATCCCCACGGACTGGCACATGGGGAGGAGGATGGGGGTCAGAAGCAAAATTACAACCGAGCCCTCCATGAACATTCCCACAAATACAAGAAGTATTATGATGAGTACAAGCACCAGCGCCGGATTGGTTGTGATCCCTGTAATAAATGCAGTCATCTTCTGAGGTATCTTGTCAATGGGAATCCCATAACCAAACAGCGCGGTCAGGGATACGATCATCATAATGGAGCCGATATCCCCAATGCTGTCCTTCAATGCCTTGAGGAAGGACTGAACGGTCAGTTCCTTATAGATAAATGCGCCCACAAACACAGAATAAAAGCAGGCAAATGCTCCCACCTCGGAAGGTGAGAAAAATCCCATCCTGATGCCCACCAGCAGAATCACAGGAAACATAACCGCCCATATGGTCTCCTTCAGGTTAATGCCGATCTCCCTTAAAGTGGCTCGTTCCCGGCGTATGGGCTTGTATCCCCTCATTCTGGCAATAACTGCCACAGACACCATCAGGACGATCATCATATAAAGCCCCACAAAGATACCGGCTGAGAACAGCTTGCCAATGGAAACGCTTCCTGTTGTACCGTAGATGATCAGCCCTACTCCCGGAGGGATCGTGGCTGTGATCAATGAAGTGAAGGTCAGCACATTGGCGGAAAATCCTTTGGAATAACCGCTCTTGATCATATCCGGGCCCAAAAGACGCGCCTCCATGGCTGCATCCGCGGTAGCTGAGCCGGACACGCCTCCCATCAGGGTGCTGAGCACCACGCTGGTCTGGGCAAGGCCGCCTCTCATATGTCCGGTGAGCAGTGTTGCAAGACTTACAAGGCGTTTTGTGACCCCTCCGTTATTCATCAGGTTTCCGGCCAGGATAAACAGAGGAATGGCAAGCATGGATATGCTCTGGACCTGGGTAAGGGGAAGCTGTGCAACATGGGTAAGAGGAAAATGAGTATTCTGCAAAAAGAACACCATTCCCGATGCACCGATTGCAAATGCAACCGGCACACCTATGATCAAAAGGATCAAAAATACGATAAAGACAGTAATCATAATGTTTTTCTCCTTACATCTTTGATATGACTGTGCTGTCTGTTGTTTTCATAAGGTCATACAGACGCTTAACAGCTGTTATGAACATCAGGGAAAAACCAACCGGTATGGAGGCGGCAACCCATACATAGCTTAGAAAGGGAATCCCCTCCAGGGTCCGTTTGCCCACATTGGCGCATAGCTGAAGCCCCTGCCTTACCATCACAAACATCATGACCAGCAAAACGGCGTATACGATCAGAGCCACTGCTTTTTGAAGTGCAACCGGAAGCTTACCTATTAATATATCCACATTCACCATTCTTCCTGCCCTGAACGCCACATCCCCGCCCAGAAATGTAGTCCAGGCCAGCATCAAAAGGGCCACATCGTTACACCAGTTTAAGGGATGGCCTGTCAGGCGCACCGCGGCCCCCAGCATTAATACGGATGTAAAACCCACTACACAGGTCATTGTAATTGCAAGCTCTGCCTTGTTCAGAATCTCAAAAAACTTTTTCATCCTCAGTTTTACCTCTCTCTATACCGGAATCACTCATCCCTATCTTCCAAGTGCTTCCATCACCTGGTTATATGTATCTGTAAGCCCAAGCTGCTCATAAGATGTCTTTGCAGCTTCCCGGAACGCATCAACATCTATCTCTGAATGGTCGATCACAGTCATACCCTCGTCAATACACTTCTGTTTTGCTTCTTCCGTAAACTCACCAAGCATCTTTTCCGAGCAGGCGCTGCTTGCCTCATCGCAGGTTTCCATCAGAATGGTCTGGTACTCCTCGGGAAGGCTGTTGAACCATCCGGCGTCAACTACCACGGGATTTAACAGCAGAATATTATGTGTCTCGGAAATCGTATTCACGTTCTTGATCTCATAATAGCTTTCGGAAACAATACAGGGATACACATCTTCGTAACCATCGATCACCTTGTTTACAAGATTATTATAAATGTCCCCGCGTCCCATTCCCTGAACGCTGCATCCAAGTGAACTCACAGCCGCTCTCCAGATCTCCGTATTGGGGCAGCGGAGGGTAAGTCCCTTCAGGTCCTCTGGTTTGGTCACCGCCTTGCCTGCCACCACGTTCCTGTAACCCTGCACAAGATTCAGGGACACTACCTTAATATCGTTCTCAGCCTCCAGTTCCTGGATCCACTCTTTTACCATATCCAGCTCTTTGACCGCATTGATATCATCCATGGTTTCCACAAAATATGGAAGATTGAACATTGCCAGCTCCGGTACATAGGTTCCCAGACGGGCAAAATCCGTGTTGTAGCCCCAGTTTGTGTCTGAATCCTTAAATGAGTTAATGATATCCTCCTCTGAGCCAAGTGTGTTGCTGGGGTACAGGTCAATGACAAGTCCGCCATTCGTCTTTTTTGCAACCGCATCCGCCCATTCCTGGAAACATGCCTGGTATGGATGGGTCTCGGTCTGGGCATGTCCGAACATCAATGTGTAGCTCTCACCGGCCGCCTCTGTTCCTTTTTCTTCTTTCTCCTCTTTGGACTGGGCAGCGTCTGTGCCTTCCTTTTGAGTGGATGCAGGAGCTGCATTTCCTGAATTGGAAGAGCAGGCGGTTGCCGTCATTGCGATTGCCATTCCCATTGTCACTGCTGCCATACGTTTCATCATCTTTCTCATTTGAAGAACCTCCCTGATTATACGTTTTGTTAGTTTTTAGAGCCATCTCTATGGTGGTATTGTAATAAATGACCATATTTTTCGCAATGGTAATTGTGCACAAATTTTGAATCCATTTTTCGTATACAATTTTTGTATACAAATTTTGTATTCTGTTTTAAACTATATTCAAGCTGAACGTAAACTACAATTAAATTTATATGGAGGATACAACCGGGTATGAAACAAGTATCGTTTCCCTTTAAGACCAGTTTTCAATGTGTCTTGGAGACAAAAGAACAGTTTCCTGAAATCAGGATGCTGTTCCGGCTTTTGCGCAGAGAAGGATTTTATGGTGTGGAATTAAATTTACCTGATTTAGGATTGATCAAACCGGAGGAACTGCATGGTTTATTAAAAGAGTACGGCCTTAAGATGGATATGCTTGCAACCGGCGCCTATGCCAAAACACATCATCTCTCCCTCAGCAGCGCCATTCCCAGTGAACGGCAAAAGGCCGTTGAAGGGTGCCGTCAGAATATTGATTACGCTGCCGCTATGGGGTGCGGGATCATATTGGGATTTTTTAAAGGAGGCCCTGAGAGCGGCAGCAGGGACGGGGAACAGCATTTCCTTACATCCATGATGGAGCTGAAGCCGTATATAGAAGAAAAGCAGGTCCTGGTCCTCCTGGAGGCCACCAACCACAAGGAATCATCCATTATCAAAACCCTGAAGGACGGGGCCAGGATCATTGACTGTCTGGACAGCCCCCTGATACGCCTTCTGGCTGATACATATCATATGAACATAGAGGAAACCTCTGTGCTGGATTCCCTGAAAGCGTATCAGTCCTACTATCCTCACCTTCATATTTCCGATAACAACCGTGCATTCCCCGGGCTGGGAAGCATGGACTTTACCGCTATCTATGAAAAGCTGATAGAAATGGATTACAAGGGCACACTGGCAGTGGAAGGAAACATCCAGAACAGTCTTCTGTTTGACATAGAAGCCTCTGCCGCTTACCTTCATAACACATGCCGCAACTTATCCTTGCCCTCCCCTAATCACTTTGACATTTCACTGAAAATGGATTAAAATGGTTCTATCATTTGGAAGCTGTTACAGGAGGATATGATGGAAAAAGAAAGCAGTCTGGCTGTAAAGGCCTATGAGACAATACGGCAGCAGATTTTTGATTTTGATCTGTTCCCCGGTCAAATCGTATCCGATTATCTTCTCAGCAAGGAACTGAACATGAGCCGTACTCCCATCAGGCAGGCATTAATGCGGCTGGAGAATGAGGGGCTGCTGGAAGAACAGAGCGGCAAGAAGAATTACCGCATTTCAACCATAACAACAGAGGATATACAGGATCTCTTTGATTTTCGAGAGGGGATCGAAACCACGGCATTCATGCTTGCATGGAGGAGAGGGATCACACCTGACCAGCTGAAAGCCCTTCAGGATATCACCAATAATATGAAATCCACCAATGAAGCAGGCCAGGCCAAGGAGCATTTTTTCTATGATCAGCAGTTTCATAACGAGCTGGTTGCCCTTTCCAATAACAAGCGGTTGGTCAAAGCCCATGACGAGATCCTGCTTCAGCTGACCAGAATGCGTTTTCTCTCCTTTCTTGAAAATTCCCTGCAGAGCAAAGCCTGTGTCAAGCACCAGGCCATACTGGATGCCATCCGGGACCAGGACTATGAGAAAGGACGCCAGGCCGTCATTGACCATGTGCGCTCATCCAAGGAGGATTATATCAACCTATTCGGCAACGGGCTTTCCTCCAATTCCCTATGTCTGCTCCGGTATTTTACACGTACCCCCAAGGAGGAGCCGGAGGAAGGGACGTCCAATGGGACCGAGGGCGGAACCGGGCCCTGATCAAACCTGATCCATAATCTCTTGCAGCCAATGCAAAAAAACTCCTTCCTGTTTCCATCCCAGGAAGGAGTTTTTCAGTGATTCATATTTCACCATGGCAATACCGCTTTACCGCCTTCAATGGTTCCAAATAAGGTTTTCCATACATCCCGGATGCCGGTCCCAGCATCCCTATCAGTGAAATGGCTTCCCATGTTTTACAAAGCCTCTCCGTTTGTCTTTATGACCTTTTTGTACCAGTAAAAAGAATCCTTACGCCTGCGGGAAAGATCCCCGGTTCCATCATCAAATTTATCGACATATACAAAACCGTACCGTTTTGCCATTTCCCCGGTAGACGCTGAAACCAGATCAATACAGCCCCACGGGGTATATCCGATTAAGTCAACCCCATCTTCCTCAACGGCCAGCTTCATCTGCTCAATGTGCTGCCGCAGATAGTCTATCCTGTAATCATCACGGATTCTTCCGTCTGCCTCCACCGTATCATGGGCTCCCAAACCATTTTCCACTACCATCATAGGCAGATGGTAACGGTCGTAAATTTCATTCAAACCGTCCCTCCTTGTTTTTATCTTTCCCTATGGCACGCTTACCGGCTTTTGCATGGAAAGCGGTGCCGCCAGCCGGACACAAGCATTTTTAAGACACACTCTAAAGTTCAATTTGCGCCATCACGAAATTATCGGTACGGAACGCCTCAACTGCTTTGTCTGCGACTTCACAATGTGCCGGGCTTGCAAGCAGCGCGTCAAATCCCGCCTTATCCTTTACATCAACAGTCATGGTGACTACATTTGCAGGACCAGCCCAGCCCAGATTCCTTGCCACAGTGATTGCCTGGATTGCAGGAACGCTGTCTTTCATTGCACGCATTTCATCCATTTTCCGATTGATTACTTCATCGGGAGTTCCTTCTTTTGCGGTAGCCATAAAAATATGCCGTATCATTGATGATTCCTCCTTAAAAGTTTTCAGCCCAGGCTTTCAGCTCTGTGGCTTTTACATTTGTATTGAACCGCCTGCCATCGCAGAGTACGGCTCCTTTACAGGACTCCGTAAGTTCGGCATTGGTATTTCCCATACCGCTGCTCCCGGAGGTGACAAACGGAATGACCTTCTTGCCAGTTAAGTCGTACTGCTCCAAAAAGGTATTGATGATCGTAGGGGCCACATACCACCATATGGGGAATCCTACAAACACCCGATTGTACTGTTCCATGTTCTCCACTTTGTTTGCAACAGCGGGGCGGAAGGATTTATCGTTCATCTCCACACTGCTGCGGCTCTTTTTATTCATCCAGTCTAAATCCGCGCTTGAATAAGGTTTTTCAGGCCGAATTTCATGCAGATCCGCACCAATTGTATCTGCTAACAATTTTGCCAGCTTTGCGGTTACCCCGCTGGCAGAGAAATATGCTACCAATGTTTTACTCATGATCATTTCCTCCATTTTTATTGTTTACATATAGCTGACAGTTTCAGAAATCTCTTTACGCTGACTGTGCGCTGCAAGGGGTTTTGTCCCCTCTGCCGCATATCCCAAATCCAGCAACATCAGCACTTCTTCGTTTTCGGGAAGTCCCAGTTCCTTTGCCATTTCCTCCGGATCAAAGAAGTTGATCCAGCAGCTGTCCACCCCCTCAGCCTTGGCCGCAAGCATCATATGCGTTGCCACGATACTGGCGTCCTCAACTCCGGAATCCCGTTTTTCACCCGGATAAGTAAAGACATTGTTTTTATCAAACGCTACAACAGCAACCGTTGCCGCGCCATAGCGGCAGGGAGTTGCATTGTCGAGTTTGGCAAGCGCTTCTTCAGACTGCACCACATAGATGTGCTGCTCCTGAAGATTTTTTGCGGTGGGGGCCAGCCGTCCTGCCTCCAGAATGGCATGAAGCTGTGATGTTTCCACCGGGCGGCCGTCAAACTTTTTGCAGGCATAGCGTTCTTTCATTACTTTCTGAAATTCCATATTGTTTTCCTCCTGATTTATAATGATTTTCCAAGCTCATAGGCTTTTTCATGTGGCTGGTTTTGCGGGTCATATCAGGGCTGCCACATCCGGTTCCCAATATCATACCCATATACTGAAAGTGCATATAGCCGCACAAACCGGTGTAGTAATCGCGAAGACAGCTCATCGTTTTAGGGTCGTGGGCACCTTCATCAGACAAATCCGTTTCTGCCTCCGTCCTTTACTTCACGCCAAACCGGGCAAAGAAATCTTCAATCTGGGCCGCATCTTCATGATTCATAAATAGATTCACGCCCTGGTCCAGAGCCTCAATCTGCCCCATTTCTTCAGCATTCAACTGGAAATCAAAGATATCTAAGTTTTCAGCCATACGCTCCTTATGAGCGGACTTTGGAATCACAGGAATACCGCTCTGTACAAGAAACCGAAGCGCAACCTGCCCGGTTGTCTTGCCATACTTCTGGCCAATGGATGTCAGGACCGGGTTTATAAAGATACCTTTTTCTCCGCGGGCGAAAGGAGCCCATGCCTCCACCTTTGCTCCATATTTTTCTATGAATCTGCGGTCATTCTTATGCTGCTGGAACACATGGGTTTCCAGTTGGTTGACCATCGGTCTGACTTCGCTGAACAGCGCTAAATCCATGAAGCGGTCGGGATAAAAGTTGCTGACACCGATGGCTTTCACCTTGCCGTCCCTGTATGCTTCCTCCATAGCCCGCCATGTACCATAATAATCATTGAACGCCTGATGGACAAGCAAAAGGTCAATATAACCGGCCTGCAGCTTGCGCAGGGACTCGTCAATCGAAGCCTTTGCCTTTTCGTATCCGGCGTTCATAATCCAGACCTTGGTGGTGATGAACAGTTCTTCCCGTTTCACCTTGCCTGCGGCAACCGCCTTGCTGACAGCGTTACCTACTCCTTCTTCGTTGTAGTAAGCCTGTGCCGTGTCAATCGCCCGGTACCCGACCTCGATGGCATCTGTGACGCAACGCTCACACTCCTCCGGGCTGATCAGGAAACAGCCGTACCCCAGCATCGGCATTGCTGCTCCGTTACTTAATGTGACATACTCCATTTGATGTTCCTCCTGACTGTTATTTTTTGTTTCTGATGTCGTTTCGCATGGTGTCCATGCTCATGATAGCGCTCTCTAATCTGTGGATTTCATCCAAGGCTGTCTTACGTTTCGCGCCAAGAATCCGCAGCCTTTCGGAATTAGAACATTCTCCGGCAGAAAGCAGTTTCAGATAATATGCAGCTTCTGCTTTAGAAAATCCCATCTCCCGAAGCTGCCCTGCCATTTTTTCCGTTTCGTCCATAGCACCTCTCCCTATAAAAAACTGTAGATGCACCGTTTTTCTTGGTACACCTACAGTATAGAATGATCATTTCAAAATGTAAAATGCCTATATTGAGTGCGTGGAAATTCATTTTTTGTATTGCAGATTTTACTCCTACCCCTACCCGGTTAGTTGAAATCCTAAATGCAACATTGAAGTTGTAAATGCACATTGGAAATTTCACGAAGTTGTAAATGCACCATGACATGGGTAAATGCAAC
>NZ_JBEPLZ010000020.1:0-109416 GCF_040545455.1 Enterocloster citroniae
CCCAAGGTCTTAAAACCATTAATATCTGCAATTTTCAAGGTTCGGTTGAGCCTATTTTTTAGACTCCGTTTTTCATAGATTACTTGACACTACCTATATTCCCCCTTATGTCTTATTCCCCTCCATGCGGGACTGTTGGTTGCTGCCCGAAGGACTCCATACAGCGGTCCATAGCACGCTCCACTTTTGAATAGGATATAGGTTTCATACAAAAATAGGTGATGCCCATGCGGTAGGACTGGGCTGCAAAATCCAGATCAGAGATCCAGATGAGGTCAGGAGCCAAAGGCTGGGCGCCGGTAACCGTATCCAGACCGCGGACACCGTCTTGAGCTACCAATACCACATCCGTCCGGCTCTGCTGCAGGGACTGGGCCAGGTCAGGCCAGTTTTTACACTGGTCAATGTGCACAGGGATATCCCTGGCTGTACAGTATTGGGTGATATGATCTGTGAGTACGTACAGTTCTGCTTTTTCCTGGGTGCAAATAATAATATTCAAGCCATGGTCCTCCTATACTCAGGTAATCTGTATCCTCAGCGTACAAGGGTACAATACCAACATAACGGATTCATCGGCATTTTTCAATCATGTGGCTTGAATCAGCAGATTTTGGCCTGTTTTTGCATTTGATTTAATGGGGAGATTTTTGTAGAATTGTAGTAGATGCAACTGTTTGTTAGGAGATGGGATTATGCGAGCTGCCATTATAGATGATCTTGCCATGTGCAGGAAAGATATAAAGGAATGTCTGATACGATACCTGGAGGATCATTATGCGGGGGAGCTTCCTGTGATAGAGGAGTTTGGGAGTGGAACTGCATTTCTGGACAAATTCCTCCCGGATGCCTATGATATCATCTTTATCGATCAGTATATGGAGGAGATTTCGGGAATTGAGACCGCAAAGCAGATCCGGCAAAGGGACAGCCTTACGGCACTGATCTTTGTCACTACCAGCCATGACCATGCGGTTGAAAGCTACGGGGTGAGGGCAAGCGGTTATCTGATAAAGCCCCTGTTGTACAAGGACTTTGAACAGGCTATGAGTCTGGCGCATGTGGAGAAGATCCTTCAGGCCAGGTTTATTTCCATTGACGGCAATAAACTTCTTTTGCGGGATATCCTGTGGTGTGACAGGGATGAGCACTATGTACGGATCCATATGGGCATTCATGGAATCATACGGTACCGTATTCCGCTCAACGGACTGGAGGCGCTTCTGGAGCCGTATCCCCAGTTTCTTTCCTGCTATCGCGGCCTGATCGTAAATATGGACCGGGTGCAGAGGATGGAGCAGATGGATTTTTGGATGGATACGGGGGAACGGGTTCCATTTCGCAAGCGGGACCGGGCAGATATCAAGGACCGGTTTTACCGCTATATGTTTCAAAAAGAGAGGGAGGGCAGTCTGCTATGACAAATACCCTGATGACACTTCTGTTTCCGTTTCTGGATTTTATTCCCTTTGGACTGCCCAGGTATTGGCTGCACCGGGAGCGGCTTCGTATCCCCTTTAGGTATGTTGTAGTGATGTTTCTGGTAATCTCATCTGTAAACAGTGCTGCATTTTATTATATAAATCTGGGCGGCTATGAGACGGCTGCCAAATATACCACGCTGATGCGCTATGGATTTATGCTTCTGAACCTGTTCCTTTCCTTTGCACTGATACGGGAAACATTTTCCAGAAATATGTTCTCCTATTTGCTTCTGCTGTCCTGGTCCTTTTTTGTATTTGGAAACGCAAATTTTATTGAGAGCCGTTTTTTCTGGGACTTCTCAGACCGGCATCCTTATCTGGTATACAATGTGTGCCGGATCATCCTTTTAATGGCGACCTATCCTTTTATGCTGCATTTCCTCAATAACACGGTGACCGCTGCCCTGAGGATCAGGGATGACGGCATTTGGAGATATATGTGGAAGATACCGCTTTTTTCCACCCTGTTCGGACTTTTGTACTGTACTGTTACGGATGTCTATGCCTTTGCATCCTGGCAGTTTCTTGTTTCACGGTACCTGATGCTGTTTGGCACCTGCTATGTATCCTATGTGGTGCTGAAAGTCCTGGAAATATCTGACCAGAGGACCGTTCTGGAGTCCGCCCTTAAATATGCGGACAGGAGCCTGATGGCCCAGAAAAAGCAGTTTGACAGCCTTGCAGCCCATATGGAGGAGATGAAAAAGGCCAGGCATGATCTGCGCCAGCACCTGGCCGTGGTGCAGTCCTATATCAGCCGGGATGACAGGGATGGCTTAAGGGAATATATTGAGATCTATAAGACGGAACTTCCTCCGGATATCACAGAGGTTTACTGCCGCAACCAGGTGATCAACGCTCTGGTCTGTTATTACGCGGCACTGGCCAGAAAGGACCGGATCCAGTTTGACGCCCAGGTGAGTTATCCGGATAACTGTCCGGTATCAGATACTGAGGCCACGGTGATCCTGGGTAATATGCTGGAAAATGCAGTGGAGGCGTGCCAACGGGAGAGTGGGACAAGGAAAATCATCCGTCTGCGCATCCGCCAGAGAAAGGAGAGCAGTCTGCTCTTTCTTACTGATAATACTTGTACCGTGCCGGTCCGTTTTACCGAGGATATGAAAGTACCCCTTTCCTCCAAACGGAAAGGGGCGGGAATCGGTATTATGTCGATCCGGGAAATTGCAGATCGATATGACGGGGACGTTCGGTTTGAGCAGAAGGAGGGTATGTTCTATGCTTCCGTATCCCTGCAGTTTCGCTATGAGGATTCCTCTATATCTGGCTGTCATTCATGGGAATGATCAGCGCCGCGATGAAATAGGCGATGATTCCGGGACCGGAGCATATAAAGATGGCCCAGATCAGTCGGACGATGGTGGGGTCAATATTAAGGTATTCCCCCAGACCGCCGCATACGCCGCACAGCATTTTGTTGTTATTGGAACGGTATAATTTTCTATCCATAGTATTCACTCCTCGTATTATAAATGTTCATCAAAATTGACCAGTATGGATCCTACGCCGCATTCAAGTTCCATGGTGTAGGGGGCGTTATTGTTCACATGGGTCTCATGGGACAGCATGGTGTAGTGTGAGCTTCCCACCTGAATGGTCCCCACTCCACATTCGATCTTGTAATTGTAGTCACTTTGGCGGCCGGACAGGTTGAGGACCACGTCCCCCACGCCGGTCTCCAGTTCCACATCCCCGGTAACGGTTCCGGTAAAGGTAACGGCACCCACTCCGGTGTCAATATCCAGCTTGGATGTGTGGATCTGGCTGATCTGGCATGCGGCGGCGCCCATGTCCACGGATACCTTGTCAAACTGGTAACCGGAGGGAACCAGGACTTCTATCCGGGGATCGTCCACCCTGTGCCGCAGCTCATCCCGTTTGATTTTTAAGGTTTCTTTGTCCATATAGCACTGGGTTGCATTGAATCGGTCCGTGACATTGATCTCAATCTGGGAAATGCCCTCCGCTTCACGGATCCGGAGGGAACCGCGGTCCACATCCACATCCAGCTTCCTGGCATTCCTGAAGTCATCGTTTGCCCAAGTCTGCTGTGTTCCATTGATTCCGGAGACATCCGTAAAATCATCATCCGTGTAGTCATCATCCGTGTAATCATCATCTGTAAAATCCCAGTCATCCCACTGGGCCCAGTGGTGACCGCCTCCGTAATACCAGATCCTGTTCCATATACGCCGGGGAATACGGTTGGAAAAGCGGCCCCCAAGAGCAGCGGACACAGAGGTGATTCCAATGCCTGCCAGCAGTAGGATCAATCCGGTGAGTGCGCAGAATTTAGTAAACTTTTTCATGATTTGCACCTCCCTCTGTGGAGTAAGCGGTTAAAGGTGTTGATAATGCTGCGGATCAGGAAGGGAAGGAACCTTCCGTAAAACAGGACCGCAAGCGCCAGCAGCAGGACTCCGATCCCCAGGAGGATCAGCCCTGTGCCGGAAATAAAGAATCCGTCCAGGGGCTGGGTAAACATATGGATGATCCCAAAGGGGATCATGGCCACCCCGCTGATGAGCATGGCGGCAGTGAGGACGCCTATGAGTACCAGGGCACCTACCAGAAGCCCCAGAAGTCCTCCTGCAATACCCAGGACTCCGCCGCCCAGACCTATGAGCATGGGAGATATGATTATAATAAGGATGACCCAGAGTATGATCTTTAGGGTATTGCTTGTTTGGGGCCGGCTGTGTTTTGGATCATGGGACTGCTGCCCGCTCTGCCAGTCCCGACCGTGTCCTGTTTCGTCCTGCCAGTCCTGGCTGGGCTCTGTTTTGCTGTAGTCCGTTTTGCTGTTATCCCGCCCTTCCTGCTCCTGCCTTTCAGGCAGGTCAAAGCGCCTGGCTACCTGATAGTTGGGATCCCTGAACCGTTCGTCCTGATAGCCGCTCTCTGTAAATTCGCCGCCGTTTTCCAGGTGGCCGGCTATATCGGAACGGATGATAGCAGCGATCCGTTCCGGGCTTCCCAATTCCCGGATCACTTCATCTTCCCGCTCAGGTCCGGCTTCATCAAAATAATCCATATAATATTGAAGAGCATCTTCTTTGTCTTCATCCTGTATATCCTGTAAGAGATATGCAAGCTCTTTCATAAACCCATCCCTGGTCATAGACTAGCCTCCTTAAATATCTGGGATATCTTCTGTGAATAAGTTGCCCATTCACCCCGGTACAGATTCAGCTGCACCCGGCCTTTTTCCGTAATTTTATAATATCTGCGGTTTCTGCCGTCAATGGCCATGTCATATACCTCAAGGCAGTCTTCCTTCTGAAGCCGCCGAAGCACCGGATATAAGGTGGATTCGGATATATCGATGGCACACCGTACATCCTGGGTGATCTTGTAACCATAAGTCCCGTCCGCATCCCTGGACACCACTGCAAGCACCACAGCGTCCAAAAGTGCA
Organism: Enterocloster citroniae; assembly: GCF_040545455.1. Taxonomy (NCBI): domain Bacteria; kingdom Bacillati; phylum Bacillota; class Clostridia; order Lachnospirales; family Lachnospiraceae; genus Enterocloster; species Enterocloster citroniae. The sequence continues at coordinate 4,924 of NZ_JBEPLZ010000020.1, forward strand.
GAGCCTGTGTTGAATATCATAAGCACCCCTCTGTTCTGTTGTTATTCATATTATTGGCTGCGTCATATTATATATCGTATAATATAACTATACTATACAGCATATAATATTATATGTCAATAAAAGAAAATCAAAAGATAATGTTATAATTTCTTAAATCTCTTTAGAAACTATTTAGCAACAGGTCAAATTTTTGTCACAAATTCCAGGTATACTTTAACCATAAACAAGCAGTCAGAGCTTTTAATATAGATTCATATATAAGCCGGTGGGATTGGCAGAGGGCCTTTCTTACCGGCTCAACCTATTTTATAGGGATTGGGATGTTGAAAATAAACGGGGAATCAGTTACAATGGATAGATCAATGTTTGATCAAAGAAGGTAAAAGAATGAATGCAGGAATTATTGCAAAGCAAATGCTGGTTCTGTTTCTTATAATGATGGCGGGATACGCCGCATTTAAGAAGGGTATTGTTTCTAAGGAAGGTGCAGGAAGTATTTCTTCAGCCATCATCAATATTTTTAATCCATGTCTGATCATTTCCGGAGTCCTGAACAAGACAATTACATACAGTACGGCGATGGTTACAGAGAACCTGGTTCTGGTGGCTCTGTTTTTTGTTGTGCTGATCATACTCAGCCGTTTATTTACACGGTTTATGAAGCTGGAACCGGGAGAGGTAAATTGTTACCGTCTAATGATGATCTTCCCTAATCTGGGATTTATGGGGATTCCGCTGGTGCGCAGCCTTTACGGCGAGGAGGCTGTTATATTTGTGGCATTTTATATTGTGGGCTATAACCTGCTGGTTTATTCCTATGGTATCATGCTTGCCATGGGCGCGGGGGCGGGTGACAAGAAGGCTCTGCCCTGGAAAAAGGTATTTAATATTGGTACAGCGGCCTGTACAGTGGCTATCCTCATCTTTGCGTTCCATATACAGGTGCCTGAGGTGGTGGGAACATTTGTGGACATGGTGGGCAATGCGGCCGTGCCCTTGTCCATGATGACAGTGGGTATCATGGTGGCGCAGTCCGATCTGAAGGAACTGGTCACGGACAGGAAACAGCTGATGCTTTCCTTTATCTCCATGCTTGTGATACCGGCCCTGTGCATTCCCCTTATGAAGCTCCTGCCCATTGATCCTGTATCCTACGGCATATTCATCCTTTTGATCGCCATGCCCGTGGGCAGTGTGGTGATGATGGTGGAGAAGGAGTATGGCTCCACGGACGGGAGCATATCGGCCAAGAGCATTGCGCTCACCTCTGTGCTGTCAGTCATCACCATTCCGGTGATCACATTTCTGGCATAGGCCACAGGGGCGCAGCCGGCCTTTACAAATGGAATAGATAAGGACGGAAAAACGGGGGCCTGATGTTACGGCCTCCGTTTATGCCGTATTTTCCATAGGACTGACGGGATACACAGCAGGCACAGGATTGCCGTACAGATGACGGTCAAAAGCATTGCGTATTCCACAAAGGTTTCCGTGTCATGCTCATAGGCCCTGTTTAAGATGGGGATGATAAGCACGGCCAGGTAGTACCAGAATACAGGCGGGACGCACCTGAAGATCAGATCACGGAGCCAGGCACCGGATCTTTTTTGAAGATCCGTATCCATGGGGCTGTCCGGGGAGGACTGATCGACCGTAGGGGCAATGCGCCCGGAGGCATGGTCGGCCATTCGGTACAGGGCGAACAGGGAACTGAAATATATGGCAATGCCTATGGCGGTATGAAGTCTGCCCGGTGTGAGCCATCCATCGTACAACCCGTATTGGCGGGCATAGCCGGGGATATAAATAGATGCAGTAATACGGATACCGTTGATAAAAACAGTGGCCGCATAGGAAAAAGCCAGACTGAATGCCGTCCAGGCCACCCCCTGCCAGGATGTCCTCATTCTGTGCACAAAGGAGAAGAGGAGGGCGGCTGTGGACAGGATCATAAAACGGACACCGGAGCAGGAGGATGCTATGATGAACCGATAGTCATAATTGATATATCCTGCATCCGGATCATATTCAAAGGGGATGCCGCTTAAGGTTCTGACCCACCAGGCAGTGGGGGCCAGAATCCATTGAAGCTGTCTGCAGCCTGCCTGGCTGTAAAAATATTTAATTCCGATCACAAAGATGAATCCGGCCAGATAGGATATCCAGTGTGTTCTAATGCAGCTGTTCCTGAAAAATTCCGCGATTTTTTTCAATGCCATATTCCTCTTATGAGTGGTTCTGTTTTTTGGCGCCGCCCTTTTTTCTGGACCGGATCAGGATGTTTCCGGCAATTATGGCTGTGGTTGCAGGAACCAGTATCATGGTTCCCGGCTCTGAGCCAATGGTATAACCGCCCCCCACGCTGAGGTCGGATACGCCCTGGGGCAGAGGCAGCGGCTGGTCCACGTCCCTGCCGGCCCCATCCGGATTTCGGACTTCCTCCATCACTGCGACAAAGGAGGTGTACGGGGTCATCATACTGTATTTAAGCCCCAGTTGTGTAACCTCTTTCTTTATGGAATCGTCCTCCTCCAGGCCGGTATTGTAATCCGTAAGGTTTTCCACCATGGTGCGGGCCCACAGGTAACTGATCCCAGGATTGGATCCAATGGACGCCTGGGACACCTGGATGTCCTGGACATAATCCCGGTTTCCGGACCTGCCTGTGACCTGTATGCTTCCCCCTGGTTCGCCCCGCCATTTTCCAAACAGGACAATGGGCCGCTGGGCAAACAGGGTTGGAAGGGCGGCGGGCTCCACATCATAGACCTCAAATCCATTATAAGAAACCTGGATATCGGTTAATAGAGGCGCCTGTATGTAGGTACAGAAACGTTTGGCCGTATCCAAGGCATCCTTGTCATCTGTCACCACAAAAGACTCCCCAAGGCCCACTTTGGCGATTCCGTCAATGAGATAGCGGTTTACGGAATCTCCAATTCCAAAGGAGAAGAAATCAGTGTCGGCCAGATTCTGGCTGATGATGCCAAATATCTCCTTTTCACCGGAAATATAACCGTCTGTGATGGTGATGATAATCCGGGACGTGCCTTCGGTTTTAGGAATGGCAAGGGCATCCCGGAGCGCGGGAGCCATCTCTGTCCCGCCGCCGCCCTCCTGGCGGTCGATGAGTTCAACCGCCCGCTGGATATTCTCAGCAGTGGCCGGCACCGACACAGGCGACATCCGGCTGGATGCGCCGGAGAACAGAATCAGGTTAAAGGTATCCGTATCACGGAGGCTGGTCACCAGATCCTTGATCAATCCCTTGGCAGTGTCCAGGGGAAAACCGTACATAGAACCGGAAACATCCATAAGGAATATATACTCACGGGGAGGGATATCTTCAGGATCATACCGTTTGGGAGGCTGTATCATCAGCATAAAGAAGTTCTCCTCCTCCCCCTGGTCCAACAAAAGTCCGCAGTTTACGTCCTGCCCGGTCAGCTTATAATCAAGGATGAAATCCCGGTCTCCTGCAAAATCCTCGGGATCTTCCAGGGTGATCCGGGCAGCCGAGGCGCTGCTTTTGTCAATTTTAATGGAATGGGACCTGCATGTGATGTCAGTGACAGGCACACCGGTGGAAAGGCTGACGGCTATATCGTACCGGCCCGAAGGTGTCTTTCCCTCTTTCAGGTAAGGTGTGCTTACCCACTGGTTGTCATCTTTTCCCTGATCCTCCGGGGAGCTTGTATAACGGGGACCTGTCACGGTGGGAAACACAAACTGGTATGATCCCTCCGTGGAAACGACCATTTCCGTGTAATGCAGTTCTATGACCACCGTATCGTTGGGCATTACATTGGCCACGTCCATGGAAAACACGTTGGGCCGCTGCTGTTCCAGAAGGGAAGCGCTCTTTCCCTGGCTCTTGGCCTCCTCAAACTCCTCCCTGGCCTCCTCCTTCTCCTTGATCCTGGCAGTGATCAGCCTGTTCCCGATCTGCATGGTCATGCCGTGTACGCTGGCTTTGGTGGATGCGGGAAAGATATATTTGGCATTGATGGGAGTCTTTCCCTCATTGGTATAGGTCTGGGTTACATAGGTATCTGCAATGACCCCGTTGATTTGGGAGGATACCTTTGTTTCCTTCAAGGGAAAACTGTCCGGATCAGGATCCGCCCCTTCCACGAAAAAGTAGGGAGCCAGGGTTTTGTCCGGGTCATCCTCCTCTTCCATGCCATAAACCGCCCAGGCCTGGGACAGGACAAGGAGCAACGTAAAAAATACACACAGCCAATTCTTTTTCATCTTCATCTTGATACCTCTTTTGTTTTATGGTGGATTGTTTATATCATATAAGTTACAATACACCGGCATCAAAATAGCATCAAAGATGCATCAAATTTGCATCATCATTCTCTTTTTCGCTTTAAAGCTTTGACTAATTGGCGTAAATGGGTTAGTATAATAAGGCCGGCTTATTAATATAATAAACATGCCGTCAAAATGTACATTTAAAGGAGAAGTCATGAGTAAGCATAAAGGTATGGAATCCTCGTCAGCCCCAGTGCATCAGAACGGCGGCTTTGGCAGCAGTTTTGGGTTTGTTCTGGCCTGCGTGGGTTCCGCGGTTGGAATGGGAAATATCTGGATGTTCCCATATAGGGTAGGGCAGTATGGAGGAGGAGCATTCCTGGTGCCCTATATCCTGTTTATAGTTTTATTCGGCCTGGTGGGCCTGTCGGCGGAGTTTGCCATAGGAAGGCGTGCAAAGACAGGGACCCTGGGGGCCTATGAATATTGCTGGAATGCAATAGGAAAGGGAAAGCTTGGATATATACTGGGATGGATCCCCCTTCTGGGCTCCCTGGGAATTGCGATCGGCTATGCCATCATTGTGGGCTGGGTGGTCCGCGCCCTGGCAGGCTCCCTTACAGGGGAGATCCTGACCCAGGATGCAGCGGCGTACTTCACCCAGGCAACCGGGAATTTCGGCAGCGTGCCGTGGCATGTGCTGGTGATCGTCACAGCAGCTGTGATTCTGATGTTCGGCGCCACCAAGGGAATCGAAAAGATCAATAAGGTACTGATGCCTTCCTTCTTTGTTTTATTTGCCATACTGGCTGTGCGCGTGGCATTTCTTCCAGGCGCTGTGGAGGGATATAAGTTCCTCTTTATGCCGGACTGGAAGGACCTTTTGAAAGTGGACACCTGGGTCATGGCCATGGGGCAGGCATTTTTCTCACTGTCCATAACCGGGTCGGGCATGATCGTGTACGGAACGTATCTGTCTAAGACAGAGGATATACCCAAGGCATCGATCCGCACTGCATTCTTTGACACCATTGCCGCCATGATGGCCGCGCTGGCGATCATGCCTGCCGTATTTGCCTTTGGCATTGAGCCTAACGCAGGCCCGCCCCTTATGTTCATCACACTGCCCAATATATTCAGGCAGATGCCCATGGGACGGCTGTTTGCAACACTGTTCTTCCTGTCCGTGGCCTTTGCGGGAATCACAAGCCTGATCAACATGTTTGAGGCCGTAAGCGAATCCTGGCAGACCAGGTTTAAGCTGTCTAGAAAAGGGGCGGTTGCCCTGTGTGGCTCCATTGCGCTGCTGGTGGGGATCTTTTTGGAAGCCGAGCCAAGCGTGGGCTCCTGGATGGACTTTATAACCATCATGGTAGTGCCCTTTGGCGCGGTTCTGGGCGCTGTGTCCATCTACTATATCCTGGGATATAAGGAGATAAAAAAGGAACTGGAGGAGGGACGGGAAAAACCATTGAAAAGCTGTTTTGGTCCCCTGGCCAAGTTTGTGTATGTACCTCTTGCGGTTGTGGTATTTATTTTGGGGATCATATATGGCGGGATCGGATGATCATTCTTGTCATTGACAAATACTGGGGACAAGCCGTATGATTTTCATGGTAAACGTATTATGAAAAGGGGAAATCGTATGGCAAGACCGAGAAGAAGCGCGGCCGCGGCAAGAGTTAAGGAAGAGGCCAGGGATCCGAAGATTTTGTGATTCAGCTGTAATATAAATGAATAATCAACCGCGAAAACGCCGTCTGTGGGATATGTTCCCCCAGGCGGCGTTTCTGCAGTACGCCAGGAGGCGCACGTTTCTTAAGGATTATGGGCGGTAGGTTATAATTTCATCAAAACATCCGGCATCCCGCTGTATGGTCCGGTGGTTTCCCACCGTGACAACGGGACCCTGTTCCAACAGGGCATGGATGATCTGCGATGCCCCGGCCTGGTGCTCCAGCCGGGCATTCTTGATGTCTGCGATCATTAGGTTGATCTGATCCGTATGGATTCCCGCCATGGCCCTGCGCATGTACCTCATCCGGTTGTTTAAGTTTCCGGAGGGCGGAAGGGCCTGGGCATAGGCGCTGAGGATATAACCGTCCAGGTCCTGCTGGGTCAGGGAAATGTCCATAAGCGCCCTTCCCGCATTGGAAAACAGGTCCAGGGTGGACCTGACATCGGGGTCCGCGGTGCTCCACAGGGTGAAGTAACCGGCCGGGATGTAAAAGTCGATTCCGCTGTCATATGCGCCTCCCTGATAACGGATGGCAGGTTTCAGGTATTTGTCCGCACATGCCATGAGGAAGGGCAGATGCCTGCCCTGAAAGGCTGTATTGTCACGGAAATCCCCCATCATGCGGGTTTCCTGGGTGGGAGCATCCACACATACGGCCAGCTTCCGCTTTCCGGGCAAAAGGATATAGGGTGAAACACGGGACGGTGTCCCGTGACAGGATCCTTCTGATTCGGTTTGGCCAAGAAGGCCCAGCTGGCGAATGGCTTCCCTCTCCACTTCTTCCAGGGCATCCTCGGCAGCGGCTGCCATAAACACAAGGCGCTTTCCCTGTAATAGGGCGGAAGAGATATGCCTCAGTGCACCGGACACCTGAGAGGCAAATTCCGGCTCCGCCTTCAGCCTTTTACTTACATCCTTTAAAAAATAATAGACTTCCTGGCTGTTAAGAAGGTTCCTGAACCTGCACTCCTGCCTCATATAACCTTCCGCCAGGCTGAAGGAAAGGGAGGAGGCCAGGTCTGCCCTGGACAGGTCATAGTCGGGAAGATATTTTTCCAGCACACGCTGGATGGTAGGGATATCACTGTAGTCCCCTCCGCCCATAAGGTCCAGAAGAAAATCCAGGCTTTTGGCAAAATCCTCTGTCAGTCCATACCAGAACACGGTCATCATAGGATAGCTGCAGGCCCCTGCCCGGCTGTCCGGGAACACTTCGTCAAAGGTACAGTCGTGAAGATACTCCTGCTCCATGGTTTTTTGCTGCTCTACGGTATAGCGGGAGGTATCCAGTTCCGTGAGAAGCATCTGATACAGAGACATGTAGTTAAGCTCATCCTGAGGGATCAGGCTTAAGTCAAAGTAGATCTGATAGCTTCCCACAGCGTCCGCAAAAGCGGGAGCCGTATAGCTGGTAATGGGGCCGAACTGTTTTTGCAAAAAAGGAGCGCCCGGCGTGGGGGCCGGAAGGTCCATGGGGCGTATGAGGAAATCCATGTTTCCCCAGTCCTTGGAATTCCACTGGCGGAAAGCGGCCGTGCACTGGCACAGACAAAGGCGCTCAGGACGCGTCATGGATTCCAGGGTGGCCTTCAGGTACTGTTCCTTATCAAGTTCCAGCGCCTCCGCCATTCCGGGACAGGGAACCGTTACCACCGTTGCAGTGGTTTTGGGGGTCAGGGCCCGGGCAGCCAGGGATTTCAGAATAGACTGGCTGCTGTCGGAGGCGAATTTACGGGCGGATACCTCATAGAGCTGAAAGTAGTCGGTCTTTCCAGTCTGGCTCCAGTACCTGCCGATCTCCTCGGAAATGTTAAATCCCAGATGGGAGCCCTCCCTGGTAAGGGCATCGGAAAGTTTGTTTTCCTTCATGGCGGCCTGGTATAGTTCCTGTGCAACACCAAGGGAGCTGACCTCCCTGAGAGCGGACTGAATGGTATGGCAGAATTCGTCCTTCTGGTGTTCATCCCCGTTGCGCAGGCGGAATCGCAGGGATGGATTGGGCAGCAGAAGATCCAGGTACACCTCCATTATGTTGTTGATGCCCGCCTCCCTTGCCAGCCGGTGCCAGGGGGAGGTGTCGCTGTCCAGTATATCCGCAAACAGATCCCAATAGATCAACTCTTCCTGGCTGCTTCCCGTAAGGTCGATGGCATAGTCAATGATGGAAGCCTGTTCCCCGGGGCTGTCCTCGTAGGCAGGGCTTTTGGCAACCAGGCAGCGGTGGCCCGGCTCAGGGATCTGGTTCATGGCAGAAAGGGAACGGTGATCTTCCTTTTGGGGCAAGGGGGGATCTTTGCGGGATGAATGCTTTTGGGCGTCCAGGTGTTCCCTGTGAAGGAAATCCAGCACGGGCCGGTAATCCATGTCGCCGTAAAGGACCATCAGGCAGTTGGAGTAGTCATAGTATTGCTCAAAGGCCTTTTGCACGCGTTCATAGGTAAGTTCCCTGTAGTGGAAGTGAAGCCGTCCCAACAGGTTGGAGGCGGGAAGATCCGGGTACAGGGTTTTGGCAGTAAAGCTGTCGGCATTTTCCTGGATATCCGTGAGATGTCCCCAGTCCTCACTGAGAACCGTGCCCTGCATGGCCAGCGGGCCGTCAGGCTGATCCAGCTCCAGGCGCAGCGCTTCCCTCAGATAGAAATTGCGTTCCTTCAGCGCATCCGGCGCCTCCATGCAGCACAGGTATACGTCCATAAGCTTAACCAGCTGTTCCTGGCTTTGGGTACAAATGGGATAGCAGGTATATGTATTGTCCGTAAGCCCGTTCATAAAGGTGGAATAGCTTTTGCTGTCCATATCAAAGAATATGTCCCGGCTGGGGTATTTCCCGCAGGAGGACAGAAGAAGGTGTTCCAGAATGTGGTTGGTGTCAGTCTCATCTGTCTGCGGTGTCCGGTAGATCAGGTTAAATCCCAGTTCGGGGTCATCGTTCTGTATGTATAAAAGCCGGGCGCCGCTGGCCTGGTGGTAAAACTCAGCGGTCTTTGCGCCCAGCATGTGTATGAATCCAAGTTCCGTTACGGTAAAACCCGATATGGTTTCACCGTGCCCTGGCAAAGATACCATGGTGAATCTCCTTTCAAATGCAAAACCTTTCTATACTATAGCATTGAGGGCGGCTGCTTTGCAAGGAGAATTGAGAATGTGGTTATTGGCGGCTCCCGCTGCAAGCTGGTTAGCTCTTAAAGCCGGAAAAATCAAAAAATAGGTACAGAAAAGCCGCCCTTGTAAAACACCGGCGTGTTAGATAGGGCGGCCAGGCACCTTACTGATACCGGTCCGCAAAACATATCCTGGGCAGCCCCATAAGCGCCGCGGCCCCTGCCAGCGTAGTGCCGTAAAACAGTATTTTGTCCTTCAGGTGCAGAAAATTTACAATACTTCCGTTACAGACCGTGCTGCCCGTGCACAGCACCAGGTCGGCCCAATCACAGACAGCAGTGCTGACGCCGTCCACACGGCCGTCTTCCACCAATACTCCATAGCGCTGCTGGCCGATATTTACAGGGCTTAAGTCCACAACACGAACTGGGAACTGGCCGGACAGGCGTTCCAGGAGGGAAGGCTGGTATCCGATCAGCCCGATCCTGGGATGGCCGTAGCTGGCTTCAATCAATCCGGCCGCGTCAACCGCGCATTGCTCCGGCCCATTGTTTCGGCAGTGGACCGTACATTCCACCTTGCCCAGGTGCTTCATGACAGCGTTGAGGGATGCGATAAAGAGTCCGCGGTCATGGGAACTGCCCTGTATGTCCAGTGCACATATTTCAGCCAGGGTCCCGCGAAACGCGGAGGGTGCATCTGTAAACGCCTGCCCCAAAGCGCCCATACATTCTGCCTGGACCATGACATCCTTCCCTGTAATGATGGGAAAGTCCCTGCGTTTTGTAATACCGATGGCTTCCTCGGGCGTGAGGGAGCGGGTATTGATAATAACCTGTTCTTCCAATATCCCTTCTGTTTTCAGAAGGTCAAAAAAGCGTTTTCTTAATTCACCGAAAAACTGTTCCGGACCCATACTGCCCGTTACGGCTGGTGTTGTTCCATTGTTCATGTTCATTCCCTCCCAAGAAATTGTTCCACTTCTTCACAATAATGTTCATCCGTCAGCCTGTCTGACGAAACAACGGCTTTCAGCTCACCGTTTAGCAGGATCCCCACCCTGTGGGCCAACAGCCTTGCCTCCACGAAATCGTGGGTGACAAAAATGATCGTACACCTGAAATGTTCATGGATCCTTGTTAACTCCAGGTAGAGCTGCTTTCTGGTTGCCGGGTCCAGTGCGGAGAACGGCTCGTCTAACAAAAGAACTTCCGGCTCCAGCGCCAGCGCCCTGGCCAGCGCGGTCCTTTGGCTTTCCCCTCCGCTGAGGGTGCCGGGGTACTGGTTCTTAATATGGGTGATGGACAGCATCTCCATAAGGTCTGATGTGCGTTTTCTCTGTTCCTCTTTGGAGAAACCGTGCATTTTCAGGCCGTAGGAAATATTATCACAGACCTTCATGTGGGGAAACAGGCCATGATCCTGATATACAAAGCCCAGCCTGCGGCTGCGGGGCGGAATATCCATCACGTCAACGCCGTCATACTGTATGGAACCGCCGGTGCCGGGGAACATACCCCCGATGGCTTCCAGAAGCACGGTCTTCCCGGACCCTGTACGTCCAAGTATAGCAAAGATTTCCCCTTTTTCAAAGGTAAGGGACAGGGGTTTTAGTGTAAAACTTCCCCTTTTTACGGAAAAATTGTGGATAAGGATTTTTTTCATCTTTCCCTCCCATTGAGATTCCTGCACTTGGTGTAATTAATCTGTCCGCCTACCTGCCGTTCGTGCTGATACCAGGATTTTCCCATAAACTGGGCCAGAAACAGGGTGCATCCGGATATTAAAAGCATCAGCATCGCGGTAGCCATGGCCGTGGGATTATTCCCTGTTGATATACTCAGGTAAATGCTGCCCGGCAGGGTCTCAGTTTTAAAACGGGTGACTCCCACCAGCATAAGTGTGGCCCCGAACTCTCCCAATGCCCTGGACCAGGTGAGGATAAAGGCGCTGATCAGGCTGCCCCGGCACAGGGGAAGCAGGATGGTGAGAAAGCATTTCCAGGGAGAGGCCCCCAGGGTCTGGGCAATGAATTCCAGCCGCTGGTCAGAGGCCTCAAAGGCAGTGCGGATCAGCCGGATCGCGTAGGGGAGGTTGACCAGGATATGGGCCATGACAATGCCAACAGGGGAAAAGACCACTTTGAAGCCGTGTCCTTTCAGCCATTTGCCGACAGGGGAGGAGAAGATGATAAGAAGGCTGAGGCCTAGCAGTATGTAGGGCAGTGAGAGGGTGAGCTCGATCATCAGCCCGGATAATCGTTTAAATGGCATATCTGTCCGGGTAAGGGCATAGGCGGTGGGAAGAGCCAGAGCCATGACAATGATTGTGGATATGCTGGCAGTGGTAAAACTGAGCCGGAATGCAAACAGTACCTCCGGTGACCGGATGGTTTCGGCAAAACAGGGGATTCCGCTAACAATCACAGCACTGATAGCACTGCCGATGAAGAATATCACCAGCAGTGCTGTCATAATGGTTATGGCTGAGAATAAATCGAACCGTATATGCCGGTTTTTATTCCACGATTTCATATCCGTATTTCACCCATATTTCTTTGGCTGTGTCCATGTCCAGATACTGGTTAAAGGCTTCCAGGGCATCCTTGTCCGCGGCGCAGCTTAAGGAAGCGGCCGGAATGGTCTTAATATATGGATCCAGGTCCGTTGTGTTTACGATTTCCACGTCCTGGGCATCGCAGTTCTCCTTCCACACAATCGCCGCATCCGCCTCCTTGGCGGCCAGGGCAGTGGACATCTGGGGAGCAGTGGCGGTGGTTGCCTCAATCTGTACCTGGTCAAAGATACCTGCATCGGTCATTGCCTTTTTGGCGATCTTTCCAATGGGCGTGGAGTCCACATCTCCCATGATAAGCGTTACCCCATCCCCGGTCAGATCCGCCAGCCCCGTAATGTTTTTTGGATTGCCGCTTTGGACCGCCAGCACGGGCATATGTTTTACCAGTTCTTTTTTTCCTTCCACATAGGACTCTACCGGTTTTAACTCATCCCCGGATCCTGCGATAAACAGATCGCCCTCCTCGGAAGTGGTGATCTGTGACTGTATCTGGCCTGCATTGGCATAGGTCACGTTCATCTCACATCCGGTATGGCTTTTAAAGGCATCGGCAATTTCCTGGAATGGTTTTGTCATTCCCGCACCGCAGTAAATCATCAGGGTGTGGCCGGTCAGGTCGGGAAGCTGAATGCCGCTATCAGTACCGGACGCAGTACTGGAATCAGTGCTCTCCGCTGTTGTGGAAGCCGGGGGGGCAGATGCCCCTGCATCACTTCCCTTACCGCATCCCCATAGCATGGATGCACCCAGCGCTGCGGCCAGTAAAACTGCCAGTGTCTTTTTTTTCATTGTAATACCCTCCAATTAGTAGATTTAGTAACATTTACCATATTATACTGGAAAAGCGTTATTGTCAAGAAAAAATAACGGTGAGGATGTGAAAGCTTAAAGGCCCTGTATGGCGGGTGTGGATTTTAAAGAGTTGGTCCTGTCGGGGACAGGACTGGTCAAAGTGTCCAATCACTTACTAAAAGCACTGTGATAAAAATTGTAGAAACAAACGTATTCATAAAAAGGGTAAAGTGATATTTTATTAACAGATAGTTAAGTGATACAGTTCTCATGGAAAGTGAAGGTATGGATTATGAAAACAAGAATGACAGAAATATTGGGGATCAAATATCCGATCATGCAGGGAGGTATGCAGCATCTGGGTGTGCCGGAACTGGCTAGTGCCGTATCGGAGGCAGGAGGCCTGGGCACAATTAATGTGACTATTTATCCGGATCCAAAGGATCTGCGCAGAGCGATCCGGAAGGTGAAGGAGATGACGGGCCGCCCCTTTGCAGTCAACATTTCCCTGATCCCCAGCCTGCGCCCCGGAAAGGAGCTTTTTGACCAGGTAAATGTGATCCTGGAGGAGGGGGTGCCCGCAGTTGAGACAGCCGGAGCCAGTCCGCAGGAACTGGCAGATATCCTTAACGTCCATAAGGATCAGGTAAAATGGATCCATAAGGCAGCATGTGTAAAACATGCAAAAAAGGCTGAGAGCATGGGAGCGGACCTTATAACCATGGCAGGATTTGAGGTGGCGGGCCATCCCCATACGGACGGGGTGGGAACCATGGTCCTGGCTAACCGCACTGCCCGCGAGGTCAAGGTTCCGGTGCTGGCAGCCGGAGGGATCGCTGATGGGCGAGGTCTTTTGGCAGCGCTGAGTCTGGGCTGCGAAGGCATTGTTATGGGAACCCGCTTTGTGGCCAGCAAAGAATGCCTGATCCATCAAAACCAGAAGGAGTGGATCGTAAATTCCGATGAGAACAGAACGGTACTGTGCCAGAAAAGCATCCGGAACATGGTGCGTGTGGCGGATAATGAGGCTGCCAGAAAATGCCTTGAGCTGGAATCCAGGGGAGCTTCCCTGGAAGAGCTGATGCCTGTGATCTCAGGAAAGCGCGGCAAGGCAGCCTATGAGAGCGGTGATGTGGATGAAGGCATGTTTGCGGTGGGGCCGTCCTGCGGGCTGATCCATGAGGTAAAGACCTGCGGGGAGATCCTGGACAGTATCATGGAGGAAGCCGGGCAATGTCTGGATCGGCTTAACGCAATCCAGGGAAATAGATGACAAACACCAAAAGATACCATTAAGGAGGAAGGCATAATGAGTAAAAAAGCACTGGAGGGTATCAGGGTCCTGGATTTTACCACCATGGCGGCCGGTCCCACGGCAGGAGCCATGATGGCGGATTATGGAGCGGAAGTGATCAAAATTGAGCGGCCGGTCAGGGGAGAGGACGGCAGGAAGTTCCCGCCCATGGTGGATGGAGAGAGCTTATCCCACTGTTGGTTCAACCGGGGCAAGAAGTCTTTGGCAGTGGACCTTACGGATCCTGAGGGGTTGGAGGTTGTAAAAAAACTGCTCCCCACAGCCAATGTGATTTTGGAAAATTTCCGTCCCGGGACCATGAAAAAGTATGGGCTGGATTATGAGAGCGTACGGGCCGTAAAAAAGGATATTGTATACGCATCCCTGACAACCTTTGGACAGACAGGAAAATACGTATCAAAGCCGGGCTATGATATTATCGCCCAGGCAATGTCCGGTATCATGAGTGTTACCGGGGAGGCGGACGGAGCACCGCAGAAAAGCGGATTCCCTCTGGGGGATCTTCTTGGAGGACTCAATATGTTTACCGGCGTCATGACGGCGCTGTATCACTGGCGTGATACCGGGGAGGGGCAATATGTGGATATTTCCCTGCTGCGCACCCTGATCTATATTAATACGCCGCTGATCCACTGTAACCTTGGGCCGGAACGGATGAGCAAAAGGCAGGGCAACCATCATCCCACCATGTGCCCCTACGGGGTGTTTCACTGCAAGGACGGGGATATCGTTATGGCAGCGGCAGGCAAGAGGATATGGGAGAGCCTGTGCGACCTGATGGGGCGTCCGGAATGGAAGGAGGATCCGGAGTATGCGGAGGTATCTGACCGGGCAAGGAATCAGATGACATTGATACCTCTTATCAATAAGTGGCTTACGGATGCTTATGGAGGCCAGGATGAGGCACTGAAAGCCCTGGACGCCGCAGGGGTGCCGTGCTGCCGGGTCTACAACGAATATCAGGTGTGGAGTGATGAGGAATTCCGTCTCAACGGCTGGCTGCAGGAGCAGCCCACCATGCCGGGTATGGACTCCAAGCCGTCCTTTATCACCAGGACCGGAAACTGCGGCATGTCCGAGACGCCGGCTGAGTTCAGACGCGCCCCCCTCCTGGGAGAGCAGAATGAGGAGATCCTGAGGGAACTTGGATACAGCAGCGAGAAGATTGCCCAGCTGGGACAACGGTGGCCGCACCAGAGCCTGGACAGACACGGGAAAGGAGGTTTATAAGCCTGAATGGATGGATTATATGATATGACTGAGGACCAGCAGAGTCTGGTGGAGTTGATACGGGATTTTATGACCAGGGAGGTCAAGCCCCATGTCCTGGAATGGGAAAAAGAAGGGCATTATCCCAAGGAGATCATACAGATGGGGATCGATATGGGACTGCATATGATGCAGGTGCCCGAGGAATACGGAGGCATGGGGCTGGATACCACCACCACGGCCATGATGATCGAGGAGGGGGCCAAGGTGGAGAGCACCTATATGGGGATGTTTAATGTGACCAGTATGGGCGGCAAGATTGTTATGGCGGCGGGAAACGAGGAGCAGAAGCAATATTACGCGGGCCTTTTAAATAAAGGATCCATAAGCGCGTTCTGCCTGACGGAGCCCGGGGCAGGGTCTGACAGCGCCGCGGTCCGCACAACGGCTGTGCGCAGAGGCGGTTCCTATGTTATTAACGGGACCAAGATGTTTATCACCAATGCCTCCCTGGCGGACATGTTCCTGGTGGTTGCATCCGTGGATCCCTCCAAGGGATCCAGAGGCCTGGCCACGTTTATCGTGGAGCGGGACCGCAAAGGGGTCAATGTCAGCAAAAAGATCGATAAATTCGGAATGCGCCTGTCCAACACGGCAGAGGTGATCTTTGAAGATGTGGAGATCCCTGCATGCAACCTGGTGGGAACGGAGGAGAGCGGATTTGCAAATGCCATGAAGGTACTGACCGCCTCCAGGCCCATGATCGCGGCTTCCAGCCTGGGCGCCTGCCAGCTTGCCCGGGATCTGGCCGTCCAGTACTCCAAGGAACGGGTGGCCTTTGGAAAGCCCATCTGCGCAAAACAGATGATACAGGAAAAACTGGCTGATATGGAGATGCTGATCCAGGCCAGCCGCGGCCTTGTCTATCACGCCACCATGCTTCTTGACCAGGGGAAACCATGTAATACGGAGGCCTCCGTTGCCAAATGCTTTGTGACGGAAGCTTTTGGAAGGATTACCGATCAGGCGCTGCAGATTTTTGGAGGCTATGGGCTGTGCGATGAATATCTGATCTCCAAGCTGTACCGGGATGCCCGGGTGAACCGGATCGTGGAGGGGACCAATGAGATCCAGCGTGTGGTGATCTCAAAAGCAATGCTCCGTTAAAACTGACCAGGCCCACTGGTTGTTTTAACCAGAAAGCAGGGGTTATAAAAATGTTATTTTTGTGACAAGTGCAGTGGGTGTTTGAGGCCGGCTTTGTTATTATTATAACATCATAAGATACAGTACGAAAGGGGAAGAAAATGCTTAGTTTATTTGGTATTGTGGTTGGTCTGGCTCTGTTTATCCTGTTGGCCTACATAGGTTACAACACGATCATTGTGGCCATTGCCGCCGGTATGGTTGTAGCTGTCTTTGGGGGCATGAATCCATTCTCACTGCTGTCGGAAGCATTTATGCCAAAGGCCGTAGGTTTCATGCAGGGCTATTTCCTGATTTTTCTGTTCAGTGCGTTGTTTGCGCGCTTTATGGGGGATTCGGGCGCTGCTCCCTCCATTGCCATCAAGGTGGCCCGCATTGCAAAAAGGGCAAAAAACCGGAATGTACAGCGGTGGCTGGCAGTTATGGTACTGCCCATCATCCAGCTGATCCTGACTTACGGAGGCGTAAACGTATTTGTTGTTGTGTTTATTCTGGTTGCCATTGCACGATCCCTGTTTAAGGAACTGGATATACCATGGTGGATGTACTCCTGTTCCTGTCTGGGTTCCTCAACAGTGACCATCGGTATGCTGCCCGGATCCCCACAGATCCAGAATATCATACCCATTGAATATTTTGGCTCCACCACAATGGCTGCTCCGGTCCTTGGTATCCTGTGTTCACTGCTCACATTCGCCCTGGGTTCAGGATATATCTGGTGGCAGTGCAAGCGGACCAACCGGAAGGGGGAGAGCTTTCTTCCCACAGGAGAACTGATTGACAAAGAGCAGCTGGTGGAAGTTAAGGTAGATGATGAAAAGCCTTTATGGCAGTGCCTTCTTCCCATGATCGTTGTGATCCTTGTGCTCAATGTGTTAAAGATGTCCGCGGTTATCTCCCTGTTCAGCGGATGTGTGGTCGCATGGCTGTTATATGATCCCCGCAAGCAGGACCTGAAAAAGATATTTTCCGGCGCCATGCCTCAGGCCATCATGCCTCTGATTACGGTGTGCTGTGCATCGGGATTTGGCGGTATCGTATCAGCTGTTCCTGGTTTTCAGGCCATTGTAGGCAGCTTGGACGCCCTGGGCACCAATCCCCTGACCATTGTTCTGGTAGTGAATGTATGCGCCGGCATCTGCGGCTCCGCATCCTCCGGTGAGAATATTGCCCTTCAGAACTTTGCCGACCGTTTTATCGCCACCGGGATCCCGGCAGATCAGCTGCACAGGCTGGTTGCCATGTCCTCCATTGGCCTGGATACCCTTCCCCACAGCGCGGGTGTCATCACCATGCTGTCTACCACAAAGCTGACCCATAAGCAGGCATATATCAACAACTTTATCCTGTCCCTGGTGCTCCCTATTGTGATGGCATGCTTTGCCGCACTGCTGATCTCCATGGGTTTCTACCTGTAAACACAGTTACATATAAACACAGCTGCATTTCCATAACGGGGATGACATTCCCGGCAGGAATAAAAAATGGAACGCATGGCTCCCTTGCAGAGGGGCTGGTGCGTTCCATTTTTAAGCGTTTCATTGTTATACTGCCTGTAAAAGCCGGGCGGTCATGTTCCGGAAAAACGGGGAGCCCTTTTTTCCAGGAAGGCATAGACGGCCTCCGCATGGTCAGCCGTGTGGGTCAGCCGGTCCACATAATCCGATTCCATAGCCATGCACTGGTATAGGTCCGGATAGAGGATGCGGTTGACGGCCCCTTTGATCTCGCGGTAGGAGACTGCCGGCCCTGCGGCCAGTTTGGCTGCCAGAGCGTTTACTGTCTGCTCCAGATCGCCTGCAGGAACGGCCTGTGTGATAATATCCAGCCTGGCCGCCTCCCCGCCGGTAAAACGGCGTCCGGTCATAAAAAGATCCGTTGCCCTTGCCGGGCCCACGCGCCGCATAAGCATGAGAGAACTTCCCATGTCCGGGGCCAGTCCTACATTGACAAAGGCAAATGTCATCTTGCAGCTTTCATCGGCAATGGAAAAGTCGGATGCCATGGCAATACTCAGGCCGCCGCCCGCGCAGGCTCCTTCGATCCAGCTTACAACCGGTTTTTCTATCTGGCGGATGGCCAGGATCAGACGGTTAAAACCAGCCATGTTTTCCTTTGTCTGGGTTTCGGGCCTCAGACCCCGGGCGTAACAATCCACACGTTTTTTCATGGAAGTGATATCACCGCCTGCACTGAAATACCCGCCTGCACCGCGGAGCACGACCACCCGGACATCCGGGTTGAACCGATAGGATTCCAGTGCCTGGCAGAGTTCGGACGCCATGGCCTTGCTTAGGGCATTCCTCTTTTCCGGGTCATTCAGGATAATGGTCCCCACCTTATCCTTCAGGGAAGTAACAATATAGTGGCACATAGGAAGACCTCCTTTTCTTTAAAGTGTACTCTCGGAGACTCCGAGAGTACACTTTAAGGGAATCTTAGCGTAAAACAAGGGGAAAGCATATGGAGGAACATACGAAAATCGGGTGGGGAACAGAGGGTGTTCTTTGTGCAAAATCGCATAGATAATTTTTTGACAAATTGATAGAGTTATACCATAACCACAGACTCTGTGAACGTATAAGGAGGGGACTATGATAAAAACAAAATTTACAGAAATGTTCGGGATTGAAAAGCCCATTGTCCAGGGAGGAATGCAGCATCTGGGAATTGCTGATTTTGCATCGCTGGTGAGCAACGCAGGCGGCATGGGGACCATGAACATTACCTGTTATCCTGGTATTGATGAGTTCCACGAAGATATCATCAAGATGAAGGAACTGACAGACAAACCATTTATTGTGAATATTTCCCTGGTGCCGGACCTGACCAAGGGCGAGGAGATTTTTCAATATATTGATGTGTGTGCCCGGGAACAGGTGGCTGCCATTGAGTTTGCAGGCGCGTCTCCGGTAGAGTTCATGCCCGCGTGTAAGGAAGCGGGGATCCGGATCATCCACAAAAGCCCAAATGCAAAGGTGGCGGCCAGCATGGCGAGAAAGGGCGCGGATGTGATAACCATTGCGGGATATGAGGTTGCAGGCCATCCAAGCCTGGATGGGATCGGGACATTTGTGATCGCCAATAAGGCGGCTGCGGTGTGCGGGGAGTACGGCGTGCCGGTGCTGGCAGCAGGCGGAGTGGCGGACGGAAAAGGGCTGGCGGCGGCTTTGGCCCTTGGAGCCCAGGGCGTGGTAATGGGTACCCGGTTTGTGGCAACAAAAGAATGCCCTATATCGGATAATCACAAGCAGTGGCTGCTGGAACATACGGAAAAGGATACGGTCCTGGTACAGAAATCCATCCACAATGCGGCCCGTGTTGCCAATAATCTGGCAGCTAAACTGACACTGGAAATGGAAGCCAGGGGCACCACGCTGCAGGAACTGATGACGGTGATCTCCGGCAAGCTCAGCAGACAGTGCTATAAAAACGGAAATATTGACGGCGGTATCTACGCACTGGGACCGGCAATGGGACTGATCCGGGACATCAAAACGGTTCAGGAACTGATGGATGGAATGGTGGACGAAGCAGAAGCAGTGATCAACGGCTTGCGATCAGGCATCTGCTAGTCTATGAAATGGGATAAGGAGACGATCAAGCATGGGAGAGAGTACAGATTACAGACCATTGGAGGGTATTAAGGTGGTGGAGCTTTCCACCATGGTGGCGGCCGGTTCCTGCGGCAGGATGCTGGCGGACTGGGGAGCAGAGGTGATCAAGGTGGAAAGCGCGGGCGGGGATATGTTCCGGAGTTTTCCAAAGACATTTTTTGTACCGTGCACCATGGATGAAAACCCGCTGTTTGACAACCTGAACGCGGGAAAAAGAGGCATTGTGCTGAACTTGAAGACACTGGGGGGAATGGATGCCATGCACAGGCTGCTGGCAGATGCGGACATTTTCCTGACCAATACAAGGCCCAAGGCCCTGGAACGCCTTGGATTGGACTATGCGTCCCTGAAGGAGGCATATCCAAAGCTGATCATGGCTAATGTAAATGGCTTTGGGGAAAAGGGACCCAAAAAGGATAATCCGGGATTTGATACGGTTGCATTTTGGGCAAGCTCCGGCTTTAACGCTGATATGATGGTGGACGGACCGGACAGCTACCCGGTGTACAGCTCCGCCGGGCCGGGGGACATTGTAACGGCCATGGGCCTGTGCTATGCGATCACCGCAGCCCTTTATAAGAGGAGCCAGACCGGGCTGGGGGATCATGTGTCCAGCTCCCTGTACGGCACAGCCCTGTGGTGTTTCCATATAATGGCAGTTGCCACGGAGAAGCAATATGGTTACACTTATCCCAAGACGCGTGAAAACAGCGCGCCTACAGGGGCGCCCTTTCGCACCAAGGACAATGAGTGGGTGATGACCACCATCCTGCAGATAGAGAAGCAGTGGCCGATTCTTTGCAACGCCCTGGGAGTTCCGGAACTGGGAACAGACCCCAGGTATAACACGGCCATAAAGCAAAGGGATCCGGAAGTGAGAAAGTATCTGATGAAACGCTTTGAGGAGATTTACAAGACCAAAACAGCGGACGAATGGTGCAGGATCCTGACCGATGCGGATATTGTAAATGACAGGCTTGCACACTATAAGGATATGGAGACCAGTGAACAGGCATGGGCCAATGAGTATATCCATGAGGTGACCTGTCCCAACGGCAAAAAGTCAATTCTTGTCCGCCCTGCCATGCGCAGTGAAAAAATGGGGATCCCCCAGTGGAAAAGAGGGCCCATGCTGGGTGAGCATACAGAGGAAGTTTTGAGGGAATACGGCTATACGGATGAACAGATCGAAGAGATGAAAAAAAAAGAAGCGGCCGTCCAGCTGGATGTATCCGGCTATCCCCACCTGGATCAGTCATCCATCCTTCCGGATGGGATGACCGGCTTTTCAGATGGCGGGCAATCATAAAATTGTCTTGGCGGGATATGGCAGCGGTGTTCTGCAAAGATACAGGAGTTTGACATGGAGAAAAAGTTCGAGTCATTCATAGGTATTTTCAAAAAAGCAATGGAGGAGCATCCGGACAAGACAGCGGTGATCGTGGATGACAGGAGGCGCACCTATGGGGAAATTTTTGAACATGCAGCAAAGATAGCAGGCCATCTCAGCCGCTGCAATATCAGGAAAGGGGATCCGGTTGCAATCATCTCCGTCAACCATGCTGACTATGTGGAGACAGTGCTTGGATGTATTATGGCAGGGGCCGTGGTTGTAAAGCTTAACTGGCGTCTGGCTGCCCCGGAACTCCATTACCTGCTGTCCTTTAACCATGTAAAGTATATGTTCTTCCGTTCCGGGGATGCGAAGATCCGCGGGGAGATGAAGGAACTTACATCCTCGCTGTGCCCTGCCATGGACATGGACCTGATGGACAAAATCCTGGAACAATGGGAACCTCTGGAGGAGTTCGTAAAACGGGATGACGACCATATACTGATGCATCTGCACACCAGCGGCACCACCGGTTTTCCAAAGGTGGTGCGCTATACCAACGGGGAGTTTTTAAGGCAGATGGAATCCTGCATCGGTTCCCTGCTCTTTGAGAGCAGCACAATTTTCCAGATGATGAGCCAGATGTTCCACTCCGCCAGCATGGGGACCTATGCATGTCTTGCATGCGGCGGCACTGTTGTGGGGTTTAGCAGATTTGATCCCGTCCGGTATATGGCCAGTGTTGAAGTCAACCGGGTGACCAGGTTAAGCGCGATTCCCACAGTGCTCACAGCCCTTCTGAATCATCCGGATCTCGGCAGATATGACATGAGCAGCATACGTATGATCAGCTACTCCACCTGTCCCATGCCCCCGGAACTGATACGGCGCGCCATTGACCGGTTCCACTGTGATTTCCAGCAGTCATACGGGATGACGGAAATGTGTTCCATTGTGACGATCCTGTCCCCGGAGGATCATCTGCGCTGCAACATGCGGTATCTGAACTCAGTGGGCAAACCCATTGCCGGACATGAGGTGAAGATCGTCCATGAGAACGGCGGGGAGTGCAGCGCGGGAGAGGTCGGGGAAATCTGCGTAAAAGGTCCCGGCATGATGAAGGACTATTATCAGATGGAGGAGGAGACCATGGCGTCCATCAGGTGCGGATGGTATCATACCAGGGATATGGGAAGCCTGGACAAGGAGGGATACCTGTATGTGCGTGGCAGGAAAAATGATATGATTATATCCGGGGGAGAGAATATATTTCCACTGGAGATCGAGAATGTGCTGAGTACCCACCCTGACATTGCGGAGGCTTCCGTGATGGGTGTCAGGGATGACTACTGGGGGGAGGCGGTCCACGCCTGTGTGATCCTGAAGCATCAGGGAACGCTGAACGGACAGGACATCCGCGACTACTGCCGCGGAAAGATCGCCGGATATAAAATCCCCAAAAAGGTACATATCTATGAAGAATTTCCCCGGACAGCCACCGGAAAGGTGATGAAGGCAGGGCTGGTTGAACGGATCGAGAAGGAGACGGGGAGTTGAGGGAGAGATAGGAAGGGGGCAGATGGCGCTATTTTAGTTTGGCCTTTTGCCGGAAATGATCCCGGCGGTTTCTGTCTATTATTATAACAGTTCAGGACGGCTCATCTTCTTGGCCGTCCTGAACTGTTGCCTATTATTTATTGTATTCAGGCGTTCTTTTTTCCAGGAACGCATTGACTGCTTCTGTAAAATCAGACAGGCGGGAAGCTGCTGCAATTTCTTTTCCCTCATCTACGGCAAAATCAGCCAGTCCCCCATAAAAATATTTTTTAATAAGACGCTTTTGGCCTGCATGGGCGGCGCTGGACTTTCCGGCAAGCTTTGACGCCAGATTGTAGGTGGTTTCCTGCAGCCTGCCCTCCTCGGCCAGAAGAGTGGCAAGCCCCATACGGACACAGTCCTCCCCGCGGCAGGCGTCCCCGGTCATCATCAAAAGCTCTGCCTTGTCAGGACCGATAAGGCGGATCAGGTTATAAATGCTTCCCGTATCCCCGCAAAGGCCCATGTTTACAAAGGCCATGATCATTTTGCTGGAGGGCGCCACCACCCGGAAATCACAGGCAAGGGCGCAGCTTAAGCCTGCACCGGTGGCCACGCCGTTGATCATGGCAATAACCGGTTTAGGGCATTCGCGGATAGCGATGGACATGTTACCCGCATCAGCTACACTGTCCCCGTCCAGATACTCTTTGCTGTCTATGAGTGCCTTAAAACGTTTGATATCCCCTCCTGCGGAGAAGTGCCTTCCCGCCCCGGTGACGACAATGGAACCCACATCCCTGCGGGAACCCAGGTCCTTCATGGCGTTTGCTATTTCCACATAGGATTCCCTGGCAAATGCGTTGCTGTATTCCGGACGGTTCAATGTCACGGTGGCGATCCTGTTTTCTACAGTTACAAGAATGGTCTGATAATCCATGGCTTCCTCCTATTAATTAAACATCTATTCCAAATTCTTTAAAGATAGCTTCGTTGTCAGCGCCTATGGGGCGCGCCTGCTGGGCTGCGGGCATGTCCATGCATCCCATTTTAACCGGGGGTACGGCCAGTGTGACGGCATCCCCGTTGGGGTAGGTGATGGGACTCATGTAGCCATTGACCAGGGCCTGTTCACTGCTGTGGTTATCCTTAAAATGTCCCAGCTCGCTGGCAATGATATCTGCGTCCACCAGCTTGGGAAGGATTTCGTCAGCATTTTTCCCGGCAAAGCATGTTTCAAAATAGCGGATACAGTCCTCCCGGTTTTTAGGGTCAAAGGTGGCCTGTTTGGTGCAGAACCGGGGATCTTCCATGATCTCCTCAGCCCCCACGGCCAGGCAGAAATCCTTCCAGTACCGTTCGTATTCATTGACCACCGGAAGGATCCAGCGGTTATCTTTGGTTTTGTATGGAACCCCCATGGGTCCGCCCTGGTACCGGCCCCGGGGCCACTGGTAGCCAAACTGGGTCCCTGTGGACATAACGCTGAAAAGCCACATGGCAGCCCCGTACAGGGAGAGGGATACATAATCACCCTTGCCGCTCTTTTCCCTTGCGTACAGGGCGGTTCCGATGGCGCCGGAAAGGATGGTCCCGCAGATCAGATCCCCGAAACCCATGGGAAGGTAAACAGGGTAAGCCTGGTCGGAATCCACCATCATGTCCTGGATAAAACCGCCTGTGGCAAACATGGCAATGGCGTCAAAACCCGGATAATTGGTCTTTGGCCCCTTTTCCCCGTAGCCCAGCAGCACTGCATAGATGAGCCCGGGGTAACGTGACTCTAAACTGTCATAGTCCAGGCCCATTTTCTTCAATGCCTGAGGACGGTTATTGCTGAGAAATACATCAGCTTTTGCCAGGATCTCATAAAATATTTCCATGTCCCTGGGTTTCTTTAAATCCAGCATTAAAGCTTCCTTGCCTCCGTTTAAGGTGTCATAGATTGGGTTTTCCTCGTCTGTGGCAGGTGCAAAGAGAGTGGGGCCGAACGTCCGCTCCACATCTCCTCTGGGGGATTCCACTTTAATTACACGGGCGCCCTGAGTGGCCAGGATACGTCCGCAGGAAGGGGCCGCAATGTAGGTTGACAGTTCTACAACGGTAATGCCTTCTAAAGGTTTCATAGGTTTAGGTCCTCCTTATTTTAGGGGTATAAAATGATGCATACCAACATGTTTCTACCATTGTATCAAAACAGGAAAAAGGAACAAACTGTAATTGCTCCAAAACCGGGTTTGTGAAACAGAGCGCAGATTGTGCACTACAACCACAGAAAAGGAGAAAAGAAAACTTAAGGTTAAAAAGCACAAAGAGAACGGACGGCGGAGACGCATTTTTTGGAATTTATGAAGGTGAAACATGAAGGGGTGATGATATAAAATGTTAGCATACTTAAAGTATATTCTGATAGGGAAAGGAGGATTTGTTGTGGAATATGAAAATTTTAAGCTGGAGATAGATGAGCAGGGGATTGCTCTTTTTACAGCGGACCGGCCGGAAAAAATGAACGCGCTTAATGATAAGTCATGGGCGGAGATAAATGATTTCTTTTTTTGGGCGGATCAATCGGACGAAGTAAAGGTTGTGATTATCACAGGGGCGGGCAGCAAGGCATTTATTGCAGGTGCGGATCTAAATTCCCTGAAAGTGAAAAAGCCCACGGATTGCCTGGGCGGAGCGGGGCAGAAGGCGTTAAACAGGATCCAGAAATGCTCCAAGCCGGTCATTGCGGCGGTAAATGGATATGCCTTTGGAGGGGGATGCGAAACAGCTATAGCCTGTGATTTCCGGGTGGTCTCGGAGAACGCGTTGTTTGCCTTGCCGGAAACCGGACTGGGCATCCTTCCCGGCGCCGGCGGCACCCAGAGATTGTCACGGCTGATCGGACTGGGAAGGGCCATGGATGTAATCCTTATGGGCCGGAAGATCGGGGCCGAGGAGGCCGTTGAGATCGGGTTGGCCACCAAATGTGTGCCGCAGCGGGAGCTGCTTTTGGAGGCAAAAAAAATGGCGGGCAAGCTGATCGCAAAGGGGCCGGTGGCGCTCCGGATTGCAAAACAGGTGGTGATTGCTTCCCTTTCCAGCAGCCAGGAAACAGGGGAACTGCTGGAGATGCTGGCGCTGAGCACGCTCTGCGGCACGGAGGACAAGATGGAGGGCGTATCTTCCTTTTTGGAAAAACGGACGCCTGATTATAGAGGAAAATAAAACAGTAGAGGTGAAATTATATGAATATTCTGGTTTGCATTAAGCAGGTGCCGGACACGACTGAGATCAAGATCGATCCGGTAAAGCATACTTTGATCCGTGAGGGCGTGCCAAGTATAGTCAATCCTTTTGACGCATGTGCCCTTGAGATGGCGGTCCGCTTAAAGGAAAAAGAAGGCGGGAAGGTCATGGTTGTCAGCATGGGGCCGGCCCAGGCCAAAAATGCGCTTAAGGAATGCCTTTCAGTGGGGGCGGATCAGGCCTTTCTGGTAACGGACCGGGCCTTTGGCGGCTCAGATACGCTGGCTACCAGCTATATACTGAGCAGGGCGGTCAGGGCAGTAGAACAAAAGACAGGGGAATCTGTGGATGTGATCTTTTGCGGCAAGCAGGCCATTGACGGGGATACCGCACAGGTGGGGCCTGAGATGGCAGAGCATATGGACCTTCCCCATGTGACACTGGCAACCGGCGTGGAAATGGCAGATGGAAAGCTCCGGGTGCAGAGGGACACGGATGAGGGCCATGATATCATTGAGGTGGACCTTCCCGCCCTGGTCACTGTCACCAAAACCTCATACGATCCCCGTTATCCCTCCATTAAAAGCAAGATGGCTGCAAACAGGGCGGTTATCACTGAGATCACAAACAGCGATCCTGATATGATCTGTGACCAGGAACGGCTGGGGCTCAATGGTTCCCCCACAAAGGTAAAGAAGACCTTTACCCCGGACCAGACTAAGAACGGTGTTATCATCAGCAATGAGACAGGCCCGGATGCTGCTGCCAAACTGGCCGCCATGCTTAGCGATGCCAAGATTATTTGAGAGGTGTAGGGATTATGAGTGAGTTTAAAAACAGGGATATATGGGTGTTTATCGAGACAGATGAAGGAAAGGTAAAAAGCGTGGGACTGGAGCTTTTAACCCCCGGCCGCATGCTGGCGGATAAGGCCGGTGAGGAACTGGTGGCAGTGATATTGGGCCGGGATAATGAGGAAGCGGTTGCCCAGGTCCGCCAATACGGAGCGGACAGGATCATCAGCGTGGAAGGGCCTGAGTATGGGAAATACAGTTTTGACGCATATACATACGCCATGGCCGAGCTGGTCCAAACCTATGGGCCGTCCGCCGTCCTGATCGGCGCCACCAACAATGGCAGGGATTTTGGACCGCGCCTGTCCTGCAGGCTGCGCACCGGGCTGACCGCGGATTGTACCAGCCTGGACTATGATGCGGAGAGCGGCAATGTGGCCTGGACAAGACCTGCCTTTGGAGGCAATCTCATGGCAGTTATCATGTGTCCCAATACGCGTCCGCAGATCGGTACAGTACGCCCCGGCGTATTTAAGAAGCTGCCGGTGGATCAAAAAGAAGTGCAGGTTATCAGGGAGAACATTTCCGTGCCGGCAGAAAAAATCCGTACAAGACTGGTGGATTCCGTGCGGGAAGCTGCATCAGGCATTGTCAATCTGGAGGATGCCGAAATCATAATATCTGGCGGGCGCGGCATGGGCGGACCGGAGAATTTTAAGCTGCTGGAGGAACTGGCAGGTGTTCTGGGAGCTGCCGTAGGCGCATCCCGCGCTGCGGTAGATGCAGGGTGGATCGGCCATGCCCGTCAGGTGGGACAGACCGGAAAGACCGTGGGACCCAAGCTGTACATTGCATGCGGTATCTCCGGCGCCATTCAGCACCTGGCGGGCATGTCGGGATCCGATTGTATAGTGGCTGTTAATAAAGATCCGGAAGCCCCCATTTTTAAAGCGGCTGACTATGGCATTGTAGGCAACCTGTTTGAGGTGCTTCCGGTCCTCACAGAAGAAATCAGAAAATTAAAGGCGTGATCCTTATTCATAAAAGCTGATGGCTCCGTTTGACGGTGCCTCGATCGCGGGAGCCGGCTGGATGTGCCCTGACTGCAGTTCCAGGATCTTAAAGGAGATCAGAAGTCTTAGGCGCACATCCGGGTCGTTCAGATCCAGGCCCAGGATCTCCTGGATCTTGTTCAGCCGGTAAATCACGCTGTTGCGGTGCATATGCATGATCTTGGCAGTGCTGGATATGCTCCTCTCGGTCAGCAGATAGTTGCGCAGGAGTGCCAGGTTATCATACCGATCTTCCGCCGGATCACTGAGAAGGGCCAGCTTCTGTACGGACATATCCTCCAGAGCGTACCGTTTTTTATAATCATCCAGCATCTCATAGATATAATAGTGGGAATAGAAGTAAATACCTGTCTCGGGGTTTAGCATCATGCCGTATCTTGCGGCTGTAACAGCCTGGCGGTAGGCGATATTCATCTTGAGGAGAGGAAAATTGGCAGTGGAGAATCCTGCATGTCCCTGGCATATTTTTAAAAGCTCCCCGAATTCATCAAAGGATTCATTGATCTCCTCAATCAGTCTCAGGCTGGAAATATCCCCCTTCAGAAGGAGGAGAACGGACTGATGATACAGAAGGACCCGGAAAAAGGGAAACTTCAGACAGGATCTCAGCCTGTTCATGATGTAGTCGGCCTGGGGAAGCACGAATTTATCCCACTGTATGACACAGAGCCGGTAGGAAGCGTCCAGGGGAAGGCGCAAGGAGCGGGCGCGGTCTTTCAGGAAGGTTTCATCTTCGCGGGTATGGTCAATGAGATCTGCCATAAAAACCTCCAACGGGGTGGGGGTGGATGCGTTTTCGCCGCTGTTTTCCAGATAATATTTGCGCACCTTGCGTGCAAAGTAGGAAAACAGCTGGAACTGAGCCTCAGTGGGCTCATCCTCAATAAAATAAATGGTGATAAAGCCGAGGAATATGCCGTTGTCCGCATGGGTGGAAAGCACCATGAGAGGACAGTCCATATAGTTGGGCGGATAGAGGACGGTCGGGGTGGTATATTTGATCCCATTGGCCTGATAGCCCATGCGTGCCAGACCGTCCGTCATGTCCTTGGAGTAATAACCGTTCTTCAGGATCGCATTAATACGCTCATGGGAAGGCGAGGAAGGCATGCTTCCTGCGATAAGGTTATAGGATGAATTTACCATTATGATCGGATTCTTACCAAAGAACCGGGTGCCAATGGAGATGATGGTCTGATAGTCCTTTTTGGCAAGGATCGCCATTTCCAGATCGCTGCTCCATTTCCGGATCTCGTCAAAGCCCGTATACAGCCGGTTTGCCACAGAGGCCAGGGAATAGAAATCTGGTATGATGATCAGGTTGGAATCGTGCCGCTCCGCCAGGGGGAGGATTTCATCCCTGGAACCCATGCAGACAATACAGGTCATCTCCCAAAAAGAGGGGTCCAGTGTCTGCACCTGCTTCCATGTGCCCACATAGAGAACGGATTCGTCCGGTGAGATCGGTATATCATCCAGCAGGTGGATCTGCCGGAAGGAAAAAGAAGCGCTCTCCGGGATCAATGATTCTGGTTCAAATGGTTTTAACAGATCAAGAATAATGCTTTGTGCTATTTGCATAATGCCCCCCCTTCGGCTGCTGAAAAAACAGGACGTTTGTGATTAATAATATCAGAAAAAGATAGAAAATTCCATATAAATTTGTATTTAAGACAGGCACCTTCAGTATATGGTTATTTTAACCACAAAGGGCATAGGAAGAAAATGGCTTTTTTGTAGCCCGCACCGTAGGTCACATGCAGTTGTTCTGTTATGATAAGGACAAAGCGGCAGGCTTTATTTCACTTTAGGAAAGGATGGTAACAGTATGGTAGATGTAGCAGCAGCGGGATTGGTATTAACTGGTGAAGACAAGGAGATCGTGGATATGGTCCATGATTTTGTGATGAAGGAGGTCCGCCCAAAGGCCGCTGAGCACGATATCAGCGGAGAGCTGGACTGGGATGCATACAACAAAGCGTTTGAGATGGGACTGATCTGTGCGGACCTGCCTGCGGAGTATGGCGGACAGGGGCTGAGCAATGTGACCGCTGCATGGATACGTGAGGAATTAATGTATGGGGATGCAGGATTCGGACTGACCTGCGGAACAAATAATCTGGGCATCAAACCCGTTCTTCTGGCCGGAACCGAGGAGCAGAAGAAGTGGTGTGTGGACATACTTACAAGTGACAGGCCGGGCAGAGATCCGCGCTGGCCCCAAAAGCGCAGTGGTTTTGCCGCATTTGCCCTGACAGAGCCTGATGCGGGATCTGATGCGGGGGCTTGCAAAACCTTGGCGCAAAAAGTCCTGGACGGGGACGGCAGTGTAAAGGAATATATTTTAAACGGCCGCAAGTGCTTTATCACCAATGCCTGTTACGCGGATTTCATGTGTGTGGTCGCCTCCGTGGACCGTTCCCTGGGATACAAGGGACTGACCATGTTCCTGGTTGACGCCCATCTTCCCGGCGTAAGCATTGGCAAACATGAGGATAAGATGGGAATCCGCCAGTCCGCCACCTGTGATGTGATATTTGAGGATGTACATATCCCGGCATCGGCTCTGATCGGCAAGGAGGGGGAGGGATTTAAGATAGCTATGAAGACCCTGGAGCAGGGCCGCGCCGGTGTGGGCAGCGGCTGCGTGGGTATTATGAAGGCGGCCAAGGACGTCTGCGTTAAATATGTCCAGGAACGGGTGAGCATGGGCAAACCGATCTATAAGAACCAGGCGATCGGATTCAAGATTGCGGATATGGAGATTGCAATTGAGACCAGCCGGGCCATCGGCATGAAGGTTGCGGCCCTTTTGGACGCAGGGGATCCGTCTGCAGCCACGCTGGGCCCCATTGCCAAGTGCTACTGCTCAGATGCCCTGAACCATGTGGTGACAGAGGCGGTCCAGATCCTTGGCGGTTACGGCTATATGAGGGATTACCCGGTGGAAAAGCTGATGCGTGACGCCAAGATCTTCCAGATATTTGAGGGGACAAACGAGATACAAAGGGTAGTGATCAGCGGCAATGTGATCCGCGCTAACAGAATAAAATAAAACTTGCCTGGTACTGCGTTGCATGAAAAAATACGCTTAAGGGGAGGAAAGAGAATGCTGAATGAATCTGCCGTAGGATTATCCCTGAAACAGAAGTTTACATACTCCTGGAGGGACCTGATCTTATATAATCTGAGTGTGGGAGCCGGGCAGGATGAACTGGACTATGTCTATGAGAAGGGGCTGAAAGCAATCCCCACATTTGGTGTAATCCCCTGTGCCGGGACATTTGGGATGGATCCCTATGATCCCCAGCCACAGATGCCAACCAGGATGATCCCGGGACTGCGCACGGATGGAACCCTGCACATGGACCACAAGCTGGTACTGCACAAGCCCATAGCTGTTAAGGGGACACTTATGATCGAGAAGGTGATCAGCGCTGTCTATGACCGGGGGGAAGGCAAGGGCGCCAAGATCCAGGTGGATGTGATCGGAAGGGATGAGAATGGTGAGCCTGTATTTACCAACACCATGGGCTATTTAAACCGCTGGGCCGGAGGATTTGGCGGGCCGAAGACAGCACGCAGCACGGTGGAGATTCCGGATCGGAAACCGGATCATGTGTGCAGGAATGGATATCCACTCAATGCACCGCTGCTGTACCGCCTGACCGGGGACACATACCCTCTTCACGCGGACCCGGAATTTGCCGCAAAATGTGGGTTTGAGAGGCCGATCATCCATGGGCTCTGCAGCCTGGGATATGCCTGCCGTATGATGGTGGGAGCTTTATTTCCCGGGGAGCCGGAGCGCATGGTTTCCATTGAGAACCAGTTCAGGAGCGTTGCCATGCCGGGAGAAGGGTTTTTCCTCCACATCTGGGAGACCGGATCCGGGAAGGCGGTATTCCGTATGGTAAAGGATACGGATGGGAAGGCGATCCTGGATTTCGGGCAGATGACCTGGGTCTGACAGATGGATAATATAAGACGGAAAGGCTGGATACGCAGTGAAGACTGCAGTCCGGCCTTTCCTGGAAACAGACGGCTCATCAAGATTTATTCAGTCATGCTGTTTGACCGAATGTTCCGCCAGGAGAGCCTGGATCTCATCATTCGTATAACCCAGCTCCCCTAATATGCCCACCGTGTGTTCACCCAGCATGGGGCCGCGCTTAAATGGGGGAAGTCCCATGCGTTTGCTGTTCAGGCAGCTGCGTACCAGGGCGGCCTCCTGACCGTTGGGATATTTCATCTGATAGATAAAATCATTGGCCAGCGCCTGGGGATCGGTCAGTATGTCATCATAGCGGTACAGGATCTCGCAGCAGAGACCGGCCTCGCCAAACAGGCGCTTCCATTCATCGGCAGTCTTGGCCGCAAAAATCCCCTCAAACCGTCTGATCACAGGGCCGCAGACCTCCACACGATTAAAGCTGGCACGTGACGCGTACAGCGGATCATCTGCCATGTCATCGGCCCCCAGCAGTTTGTAGAAGACCGGCGCGTCCCGGCTGAAGTTGACGATCTGGGGCATGAACCACCGCCCATCGCTGCACTTGAAAGGCGCTCCAAATGGACTGGAGTCTTCACGGCGTTTGGGAAGGCGGAAGCCGTACTGGGAACCGGAAACCAGAATATTGGCAAGCCATACCGCGGTTCCGTACAGGCTTAAGGATACGCGGTCCCCTTTTCCGGTCTGGCGGGCGGCCAGTACCGCAGACACGGTGGCGGCCATCATTCCCATTGCGCAGGTTACATCCCCAAACCCCATAGGCATGTACACGGGATATGCCTGTTCATTGTCCCCATAGATACTCTGGCTGAACAGGAATCCGCCCCTTGCCCAGAATGCCGTGTTGTCGTATCCGGGGCGGGAAGCTTCATCGCCCTTTTCCCCATATCCGTCCAGCTGGCTCATTACCAGTTTTGGAAAACGGTCCTTCAGACTGTCGTAATCCAGACCGGATTTCTGCAGGGTACTTGTGCGCAGGTTTGTCAGAAATACGTCCGCTTGTTCCAAAAGCCGGAACATGACTTCGCGGCCGGATTTGGTTCCGGTATCCAGGCTGATGGCCCGCTTGTTGGCATTCAGGTTGTCAAACAGGGGATCAAAATCATCATCAGCCGGAGCTCCGATCCCCAGAGGCCATTTCCGGAACGTGTCCCCTCCTTTGGTATTTTCCACCTTGATGACATCCGCTCCCCAGTCTGCCATCATACGCCCGCAGGATGCAGATGCCACCATCAGGGATAACTCCACAACCTTCACACCTTTTAATGGTTTATATTGCTCCATACAACTCCTCCTTTATGTACGTTCAGATAGGTTAATCTTATACAAATACAGGAGGAAAAACAATTGCCATGGAATACAAAAGATTTTACCGGTTTTGCTGAAGATTGTGGTTGTTTTAACTACAAGATACAGAATTGCACCAAATAAAGATGTTAAAGAGAAAAGGAGAATGAATATGCATTACTCACCTGTAAATGAAACATGCCCTTTATCGTTAAATCCGTTTAAGGCCTGTGTGGCGCCCCGGCCGATTGGGTGGATTTCCACGGTGAGCAGGGAGGGTGTGGATAACCTTGCGCCCTTCAGCCAGTTCCAGAACCTGTCCTATGATCCTCCCATGGTAATGATCGCCGTAAACCAGGGCGGGGATGAAGATGCAGTGCGCCGAAAGGATACGGTAAATAACATTGAGTCCATGGGCTGCTTTGTATACAATGCAGTACCCTGCGAATTGAAGGATGCGATGAACATTACAGCCTCAGGGTTTGGGCCGCAGGAGGATGAGTTTGAAAAGGCCGGCCTGCACAAGGCTGACAGCGTGCGTGTGGCTGCAAAGCGTGTGGCGGAATCTCCCATCCAGTTTGAATGTGAGTATATGCAGACCATACGGATTCCGGGGAGGACTGCAGGGGGAAAGGGGACCGTGGATATGATTATCGGGAGAGTGGTGGAGATCCATGTATCAGATGAGATCATTCTCCCGGACGGAAAGCTGGACTATAAAAAGCTGCGATTGCTTGGAAGGGCTGGATACTGGGACTACTCGGTGATGGAGGACACATTTTCCATGCGGGTCCCGGGTGTCAGTGCAGCGCGCATGGCCGCGATGGAGGGAAGGCGTCCTAATGAGAATGGCAGGGATTAGAAACGGAGACAGGGTATGCTGAGTTTTGCTGGCATTGTTGTGGGACTGGCGCTGCTTGTGGTATTACGCGCCTTGTCCGGAAGGGATTTATATATTCCCTTTACATTACTTTTACAGTACTCTGGTAACATAGATCCGATATTTAGGATATGATGGTCCCATAAGCAAAAATCCTGGCAGAAGCGCTTCTGGGTGAGGTGTTTCAGGGGGAAACGCTTAAAAATAATTGTAAAGGAGTCCTGTGAATGATAAAAACCTATGTGCTGGATACAAATATTCTGATACAGGCGCCCTACGCCGTCCATTGTTTTGAGGACAACCAGATCGTCCTGCCCGTGGCCGTACTGGAGGAACTGGACAATCTGAAAAAATCAGAAGGCGAGAAAGGTGCCAATGCCAGAACGGCCATCCGGCTTTTGGAAGGGCTGCGCCAAAAAGGGGACCTGCTGTCGGGCGTCATGCTGGAACGTGGGGGAAGCCTGCGGGTGGAGAAAAATTTCGTGGATATTGTACTGCCTCCCGATCTTCCTGATGATAAGATGGATAACCGCATCCTCAAGGTATGCAGGGGGCTGGCAGGCCAGCAACAGGACGGAAGGGTGATCCTTGTGACCAAGGATATCCTTTTGCGGATCAAGGCCCAGATAATTGGGATCCAGGCAGAGGATTTTCTAACTGAGCAGGTTTCCGACAAGGAGGAACAGTATACGGGCCGAATTGAGGTATATGCGCCTGAGGATTGTTTTAAGGATTTTAAGAAAAAGGGAATCCCTGTAAATATTGTTTACACTTCCAGCCAGGAAGGCGTGCATACCACTCCAAAACTCTGGGAAAACCAGTTTGTGATACTGAAAGCGGACCAGTCTGCTAAAAAAACAGTACTGGGGCGGGTGGAGGGAGAGCGGATCGTGGGGCTGGACTACAAAAAAGCCAGACCCTACGGAATCGCACCAAAGAATTCCGGCCAATATTTTCTCCAGGAAGCCCTGATGCAGTCCGCCGACCGGGCCCCTCTTGTGATTGTAAAGGGAATGGCGGGCACTGCAAAGACCTTTTACTCCCTGGCGGTAGGGCTTGAGAAGCTGCTGAACGACCCTTCCGGCGAATACCGGAAGATCCTTATCAGCCGTCCCAATGCTCAGTTTGACTCAGACATCGGTTTCCTTCCCGGGGATGAACAGGAAAAGATCTCGCCCCTGATGCGCCCCATCATAGACAACCTGGAGCAGCTCATTGATTCCTGCGAGGAAAAACGCTATGAGAATGAATCTGAGCTGAAAGGGAAGATCGATGAGATATTTGACCGGGGACTGGTTCAGGCAGAGGCGCTGAACTTTATAAGAGGAAGGTCCATTGTAAGGACCTACTTGATCATTGATGAGGCCCAGAACATGACACCTGCCCAGGTCAAGGGGATCATTACAAGAGCAGGAAAAGGCACTAAGATCATCCTTTTAGGCGACCCCAACCAGATAGACCGCAGTTTCCTGGACGAGCGGACCAATGGATTGAGCTATGCGGCAGAGCACATGAAGGGGAGTTCCCTGTGCTGGCAGATTACCCTATGCGCGGAGGAATGCCAGCGCTCCC
Source organism: Enterocloster citroniae (assembly GCF_040545455.1). Taxonomy (NCBI): domain Bacteria; kingdom Bacillati; phylum Bacillota; class Clostridia; order Lachnospirales; family Lachnospiraceae; genus Enterocloster; species Enterocloster citroniae. Next base: position 40,461 of record NZ_JBEPLZ010000020.1, read on the forward strand.
AGCTGGCCATGGATGCAGTGAAGAGAATGCAGTGAGGAGAATGCAGTGAGGAGAATGCAGTGGGGAGTACGCATGCCTCCCGGCCACAGTTTCTAAAAATACCATTAAGAATCCCGCGGCCGCATTGATTTTAAGCGGAAATTAGGTTATAGTTACTGTCATGCGAAGGGCTGATCCCAGTGGCGCCGTCCGGTACCGGAACAGGCAGAGCTCCGGTATCAGGGCTGCCGGTTGACCGGCATCAAAACCGGCAGAGAGCCGGCACCAGGACAGCCGGCGGGAAAGGAAATGGATAGGGATGAACCGGTTAAGAGAGAAATTTCAGCGTTTTATGATAGGCAGGTACGGGATGGACCAGCTGGGCCAGTTTATGGTATGGGCAGTTCTGGTATTGATCGTGATTAATTTGTTTGTGCGGGCTTCGCTCCCGTCCACGATCCTTGACACATTGGAACTGGTGGGGCTTATCACCATGTATTTCCGTATGTTCTCAAAGAACGTGGGAAAGCGTTATCAGGAAAACCAGGTGTTTCTCAGGATGCGTTTTTATGTGACTGAGTACTGGCGCAAAGTGAAATTCAGTTTTACACAAGGGCGCAAATACCGGATTTTTAAGTGCCCAAACTGCGGTCAGAAGATCCGCATTCCCAGAGGGCATGGGAAAGTCAGCATCCACTGCCCCAAATGTAAGACGGATTTTATTAAAAAGACGTGAACCTGCCTTACAGTATCACGGCTTTTCCGACAGCAGCTGTATGGATGTGGCGTATTCCGATGGCGTCATGGTCGTCAGTTTTTTGAACTGCCTGGAAAAGTAGTGAATGGACGTGTATCCAAGTTTATCTGAAATCTGCGTAAAATTCAGCTGGTGGTCACGGATCATCTGTTTGGCCGTGTCCACCTTCATCATGGAGAAGAATTCAATCACCCCGCAGCCCTGGGCATCCCGGAACAGCTTTTGCAGTTGGGAACGCCCCACCAGGTTATCCTTACAGATCTTATCAATGGTGAGCTGCTCATTGATATGCTCCTCCATATACCGTACGATCCGGTTATAGGTATCGCTGCCTGTTCCTGACTTTGCGGTCAGAAAGTCCGTGGAGTGCACGGGCAGTGGATAGGAAAAATACCTTCGGTACAAATGGATCATAAGCTGCTCCAGGTAGTGGCTGATCAGCTGTGCGGACCCAAAAGAAACAGGATGGTTCAGAAACACCAGTTTCTCCTGGTAGGGATCATCCAGACGGCCGTCAAAGGTGTTGCGGGCCTCCACGATGATCTGGGCCAGCAGCTCTTTTTCCGTATCCTGTATGGTCATGAGCTGGTTTTCAAATGCCTTCATGCAGGGGGAATGGCAGTCAAATCCAATTACCACCAGACTGGGCGATACCAGGCCGTTGGTAAGTACGTTGTGGAATTCATTGGGCTTGTGGAACAAAATGCTGCCCTTTTTCAGCGTCAGCCGCCGGTCATCGGCAATTGCGTCTATTTCTCCACGGTCCACACAGACCAGCTCCCAGAAATCATGGCTTTCCCCTGGAAAGGAAAAGTCGCTCATATACTGGAAATAGTGGATGGATATGATATTTTCTATGGTGATGCTGTCCTCCAGGTGCACACTTTCATATGCCATAAATCCTTCCCCCTTCTTATTGGGTTTACTCTTGTCCCATTGATTCTATTGTATCATACAAATATTCCATGTAAAGAAAGATAATGCAAATAAAAGAATAGAATGTGCAAATATAATTAGCCGATCCATCTTGTGCCAATTTCCCGATTTGTATATACTGAGGTTATTGAACAATTACCATCTGTGTACAAGGAGGAACTATATGTCCAAGACAAAAGGCAGGGTGACACTGCCCACCTTTATCCTGTATATTTTCCTGTCTGAGAAGATCAACGCAGGTGTTACAGGCGGCGGTGTTAAGGGTTAGGTCATGTCGAGACACAGAATAAAATCCAGTAAGAGAGGTAGATAAGCATGGGAAAGAAACCTGTATTGGTGATTATGGCGGCTGGTATGGGAAGCCGCTACGGGGGATTAAAGCAGATCGACCCGGTGGATGAGTATGGCAATATCATAATTGATTTTTCAATTTTTGATGCAAGGGAAGCCGGATTTGAGAAGGTAATATTTATTATCAAGAAGGCCATTGAGGAAGAGTTTAAGATCCATATAGGGAACAGGATCAGTAAGTACATGGATGTGGAGTATATATTTCAGGAACTGGATAAAATACCGGCAGGTTTCCAGGTGCCAAAAGAGCGGGTAAAGCCTTGGGGAACCGCCCATGCGGTCCTGTGCTGCGCATCCAGCATAGACGGTCCTTTTGCGGTTATTAATGCGGATGATTATTATGGAAAAGAAGCGTTTCACATGATTTATGATCAGCTTTCATCCGTGGAGGATAATGATAGATACCAGTATACCATGGTGGGCTACCGTCTTTATAATACCCTTACGGAGAACGGATATGTGGCCAGAGGCGTGTGTACGGTGGATGAATGCAACTGCCTGACCGATGTCCATGAGCGCACCAGAATAGAAAAGCACGGCGATATAGCTGAATACACGGAGGATGGCGGGTCCACATGGACGGAACTTGGGGAGTCCGCCATTGTGTCCATGAACATGTGGGGATTTACGGCCAGCATCCTGGCGGAACTGGAAAAACGGTTCGGGGCATTCCTGGAAAAGAACCTTTCCGCGGATCCCTTAAAGTGCGAGTATTTCCTTCCCTTTGTGGTTGATGAGCTGTTAAAAGCAGATCAGGCCCAGGTTACGGTGTTAAAGAGTGTGGACCGCTGGTATGGAGTCACCTACAAGGAGGATAAGGAGATGGTGGTAAAGGCCATCAAAGGATTAAAGGACAGCGGACTGTATCCACAGAAGCTGTGGGAGGGCTGAGAGATGAGTACAGAGATAGAGACATGGATACTGGAGGAAGCGTCCGCGGCTTTTATGACACAGGGACGCATGGTAAGCTGTGAGCGCTACGGGAGCGGACATATTAACGACACCTTTAAGCTGGTGTGCGACCGTCCCTATATCCTTCAGAGAATGAATGATGAGATTTTCAGGGACCCGGTGTCCCTGATGAGGAATATTGAAGGCGTGACCACATTTTTAAGGCAGGAGGTCATAAAAAACGGAGGAGACCCTGACCGGGAGACCCTGAACCTGGTAAAGACAAAGAAGGGGGAAGCCTTTTACGTGGACAGTCAGGGCAGCTACTGGAGGATGTACCTGTTCATTGAAGGAGCCACCTGTTACAACCTGGTGGAAAAGCCCGAGGATTTCTACCAGAGCGGCAAGGCCTTCGGCCATTTCCAGCGCCTTTTGTCCCGGTATCCGGCCAAAGAATTGTCCGAGACCATACCGGGCTTCCATGACACGCCCCGCAGGTTTCAGCGCTTTCAGGAGGTTGTGGATCAGGATATCTGTAACAGGGCGGACCAGGTGAGGGAAGAGATCCGGTTTGTGACGGACAGGGGCGGGGATATGGGCCTTGCCATGGATATGCTGGCATCAGGGGCGCTTCCCCTGCGGGTAACCCACAACGACACAAAACTAAACAACATTATGATCGATGACAGCACAGGCCAGGCCATCTGCATCATTGATCTGGACACAGTGATGCCAGGACTCTCCATCTTTGACTTCGGCGATTCCATACGGTTTGGAGCCAACACGGCGGAGGAGGACGAGACGGATCTGAGTAAGGTTTCCCTGTCCCTTCCTCTGTTTGAGACCTACACCAAAGGATTCTTAAAGGGATGCGCGGGGAGCCTTACGGAGGAGGAGGTAAAAATGCTGCCCCAGGGCGCACGCCTTATGACCCTGGAGTGCGGAATGCGTTTCCTGACAGATTACCTGGAAGGGGATACCTATTTTAAGACCGCCAGGGAGAAACATAATCTGGACCGGTGCCGGACCCAGTTTAAGCTGGTGGAGGACATGGAACAGAAGTGGGAAGAGATGCAGACAATTGTGGAAATGGTTTTCGCTGTTTCCCTTTGATCCCCCCGCCGCCTATCCCGCACGGTAGGTGGTGGGGGTTATCCCTGTAAACTTTTTAAACAGCACGTAAAAATATTTAATATTGGAAAAGCCCACACGCTGCGCAATCTCCTCCACGGACTGGTCCGTATGCCTGAGAAGGCGCATGCTCTCCTCCAGACGGCATGTGTTGATATAGTCGTTGATGGAACGTCCGTAAGAACTTTTAAACATGCGGCCTAGATAGGCATTGTTCATCTGGATCATGTCTGCAATGCGCTGGGAGTTCAGGCTGCTGTCATGGTAGTGTTCCTGGACGATCTCTTTAATGTGGCGGGCCAGTTCAGAATATTTTTCCGCCTTTTTTTCACTGTAATTATCACAAATGGATACAAAGGCCCTGTCAAAGGCCCGGTTGATCTCCCCCAGATCCCTGATCTGCTCCAGGGATTCGGGGAGAAGCTTCTGGCCGTCTTTCAGCAGATCGCTGGAAAACTCATTTAAAATATTGCATATGGTATCCTCGGCCCGGTATAGGATGTACTGAAAGTCATCGTACCGGTAGTTTTTAATGGTGTCCAGGATTTCCAGCCATTTGGCCCGGCTCAGGTCAAGGCTGCCTGACTTGAGGCGTACGATCAGGTCTGTAAAATCCCTGGTGGTAATGGTATTGGCCGGAGTTTTTATGGCCAGGGCTTCCTCATGGATCACAAGTTCCTCCTCATTGAGGATCAGGCCCAACTTGCGCAGTTCGTTCAGGTTGGAAAAATGGGAGGCCAGGCTCTCAAAATCCGTAAACAGGGAACTTTTAAACAGGCGGCAGTTGAGTGACTGGGAAATAAAAGCGGCCAGGTCTTTGTAATCCTCCTCAGATTCCCAGATGCCAATGCAGGCATAGATGTGGGAGGATTTGGTGACTACCATTTCCGGGTGCTGTTTTTCCACCAGCTCGTAGATGTCTTTTCTGTGCTGGGCATGGACCAGCATAAAACCAAATGGGCCTTCCTGGTTCTTAAAAAGTCGGGAGGAGGACAAAGAGAGCTTGCCGGCCAGCATGTCATACAGGACCTGCTCCAGGCTGGCGCGCTCTGATTTGGACACCACTGCATTGATCTGTTCCCTCAGGGGAAGGGAGGGAGCGTTGGGAGGACCGGGCATGTCGGGTTCATTTCCCTCCAGAAGCTTGTCAATGGTCTTAATGGCGTCCTTTAGCCTGAGCATGGGCATCAGGGCAAAGATGAGCAGCACAACCAGGGCAGCGCCGAAAATGGAGATCAGCGTTACCATAAAACATACCACGATCCGGCGAAAGTACAGGAGGCGGGGAAGGGTTTTTTGCAAAGGGGAGATCTTCATGTAGGTATGGCCCGTTGTCAGGGACTCATAATACATGCAGATTTCCTTTTTCTTATTGTCTATAAAATACCCGCTGTTTTTTTCCTTGGTGATCATGGGATAGTACTCGGTGTATTTGTCCAGGAGGGAGTCGCTTGCGGACACCAGGATATCCCCGTGCTTGTTGATGACGATCAGGTCTGAGGACGGGTTGGAGGCCAGCAGGGACTTTTTGTACCAGTTGCTTTTGATGGTAATGATCAGGGTGCTGGGCTTGGGGGTTCCGTCAGGGTATACCTCGTAGAACATAAAGGTGTAATACTCTTTTCCGCCAGGTCCGTTTTCATGGCAGTAGATGGGTTTAAAACGGTCTTCATTGGTCCTGCTGATCAGGAGCTGGCGGATGGGGGACTTCTTATAAATATCAATGGGCTGGTCCGGGAAGGAGGGATCAGTGGAGTATACGTGCTCCGTGTAGCCGTTGTGGATGATGATGGACTCTGCAAAATCCGTGGAGCTTAGGGACGTATTCAGATCCCTGGTCATGTATACACGGTCCGTGTTGGAAAAGGTTCCGGATCCCATCATGGTTTTTACCGCATCTGAATAAAACAGCTGCATTCCATAATTTACAATGGAGGAGTTGATGGTTTCTGTAAGGGAATCGATCTGGATGGCAAAATCACGGTTCAGGTCGGAAATGGAGTCATAGGTGATGCGCTCGAAAATGCGGAACAGGGTGAGGAAGATGATGGCAAGCACCACAAGAAATCCTGAACCAAGGGCCAGGATGTGGATGAGTTGTCTGATTTTCTTGGGGTTTTTTACTGCTTTCTCCGTCATCTTACCGCCTTTGGGGAAGTTTAAACTTTGCAGGGTTTAAAAATTGTACATCGGCTCACTTCCACATTTTTCATACTTTACATATTTTAGCATAAAATTTACAATCAAATCAACTGCAAAACAAACAAATTGCACAACAAAATATGAGAATTTTCGTATGTGCAAAAATTAAACGTACTCAGGGAGGTATAGTTATGAAGAAATCATTGGCAGTCATCCTTGCATCAGCTATGGCAGTTTCATTGACAGCATGCGGCGGTTCCGGCAACGCTAAGACACCGGAGCCAACAACGGCAGCTGAGGCTCCTAAGACAGAAGCTCAGGCAGAAGGCACAGAGGCGGAAAACGGACAGGAAGGGACTGAGGCAGTTTCCTCAGATGCGGAGGCGACCGGCAATGTAATGCTGTACTCTTCCATGCAGGAGGATCAGCTGATGGCCATTAAGCAGGGATTTGAGAAGAAATATCCTAATGTAAAGATGGATTATTACTTTGCAGGCACAGGAAAGGTGATCACCAAGATCGCCACCGAGCACCAGTCAGGACAGGTGGCGGCTGATGTGATCTGGGTGGGAGACCCCTCGGACTATATTGGATTTAAAAATGAAGGCATTCTTGCAAAATATTCATCCCCGGAGGCCGGCGCCATTGCCGATAAGTTTATTGACCCGGACGGATACTACACTGGTGCACGTATGATGAACATGTCCGTGGGATATAACACCACCCTGGTTACGGAGGAGGAAGCGCCCAAGACATGGAATGACCTGTTGGATCCAAAGTGGAACAACCAGATCGTAATGACCGACCCGTCTTCAGCAGGCACCACAAAGTATTTTGTGGGAGCGCTCCTTTCTGATCCATCTTATGGTGAGGAATATTTTAAGAAGTTAAAAGAAAATGGATGTGAGCTGGAATCCGGCACCACCGCAACCCACAACCAGGTGGCTGCAGGCGCCTATAAGGTGGGGATCATGCTGGATTATGTAACACAGAACCTGATGGATGAGGGTTCGCCTCTGGGCTTCAGGTATCTGGACTCCGACTTGGTTTCCATCTTCTCACCCATTGGCCTGGTTGAGGGATGCGCAAACGATACCAACGGCAAACTGCTGTATGACTTTATCCTTTCCAAGGAAGGCCAGGAGATCCTGGTAGACAACAACCTGCTGTCCGTAAGGGATGACGTGGACCAGAAGGGCGCTAGCGTGGAGGAGATCGCAAAGTCAGCCATGAGCGTTGACCTTCAGTCCCTGTCCGACAGCTCAGATCAGATTATTGAGACATTTGACAAGATCTTTAAGTAAGGAAAATATATTAAAAGTACATTAAAAGTATAGCAAGGAATGTATAGCAAGGAAAGCGGGAACATGTAAGCGGGGCCGGAAGAAGTTCCGGCCCTGTTTTATCCGCATGGATGGAATTACATTTACAAGGGACAGGAGGACCTATAATGGCTAGTATTAAGTTCGACAATATATCCTTTTCCTATGGGGACAGACAGATTTTAAAGAATTTTTCCCTGGAAGTGGACGACAGCCAGATCATGTGCCTGGTGGGCCCCTCGGGCTGCGGCAAGACCACGCTGATCCGCTGTCTCCTGGGATTTAACAAGCCCAGCACAGGGGAGATCTGGATTGGGGACAGGTGTGTATTTTCACAGGCAAGGCGTATCAATATTCCGCCGGAGCGCCGCGATGTGGGCGTGGTGTTCCAGGATTATGCGGTTTGGCCCCACATGACGGTTCTGGAAAATGTGTGCTATCCCATGAAAAAGCGCAGGATGCCAAAGACGGAGGTCAAGCAGAGGGCGGAGAACGCACTAAAACAGGTGCGCATGAGCGAATACGCGGGCTACCTGCCCAGCCAGCTGTCCGGCGGCCAGCAGCAGAGGGTTGCCATTGCAAGGGCATTGGTCAGCTCCGATGCGGTGATCGTCATGGATGAGCCAATCACCAACCTGGATGCAAAGCTGAGAGAGGAAATGCTCATAGAGATCCGGCAGATCCAAAAAAATATAGGGACCACCATCTTCTACATCACCCATGATCAGGAGGCATCCCTGCAGCTGTGCGATAAGATGGCCATTATGAACAGGGAAGGGGAGTTGTGCCAGCTGGGAGCGGATGAGGATATCATACTCCGGCCCGCCAACCGGTTTGTATTTGAGTTTATCGGTGTTTCCAATTTCTTCACACTGTGCAAAAAGGGAAAGGACTGGTGCTTTTCCGGCAACGGAAAGATGGTATTTGACGGGAAGGTGCCTGCACAGTATGAACAGGCGGGAACCGTGGACATGGGCGTGCGCCCCAATAACATTACGTTTGACTCTGCATCACCCCTGAAGGCAGCGGTAAAACGCTCCGTATTCCTGGGTAGCGAGTATGATTATTTTGTGGATTTTAACGGCAAGGAGATCCGTGTTCAGAAAAATGCCTTTGACGCCAATCAGGCAGGCACGGTGGAGCGGGAAGGGGAAACCGTGGGTCTTAAATTCATAAGCCCTGAGTTTTATCCTGCAGTTGGAAAGGAGGAAAACCTATGACATTCAGGAGACGGCGTGCCATGACAAGCGGCTCGGAGCTGGCTGCCATGGAGGGCAGGAAGTTCGGCCTGGACCAGGCCATGACGGGCCTCAGCTTTGTATTGCTTCTGGTCATTGTGGCGATCCCGATCTTTATGATCGTTTACAATGCGTTTTTCTATGAGGGCAAGTTTGATATCAGCCTCTTTGTATCAGTGATAGGAAATATGGATAACCTGAAGGCAATGTGGAACACCATTGTTATCGCCCTGGCGGTGACGCTGTTTGGAACCATTATGGGTCTGTTCTATGCCTGGCTTCTGGGGCGCAGCGACATTCCGGCCAAGGGCTTTATGAGGGCTATGTTTACCATCCCCTACATGTTTCCTCCGTTTTTTGGTGCCATGGCATGGGATCTGCTTTTCTCAGGAAGGGCCGGCTATGTGAACAAATGGCTGATGGCAACCTTCCACCTGGCCAGTGCGCCCATTAATATCAACAGTATCGGCGGGATCATTTTTGTGGAGTGCTCCTACTATTTCCCATTTGTGTTCATGCAGGTGGTAAGCGCCCTGGAGCGCATGGACCCCACCTTGGAGGAGTCAGCCAGGATCGCTGGGGCAAAGCAGGGGCAGGTCATAGCAAAGATTACGATCCCCCTGGTAAAACCAGCTATTTCCGCAGGAGCGCTTTTGATCCTCATATCCTCACTGGCTCATTTCGGAGTGCCGTCCATTCTTGGTTTTTCCAAGAATATTTATACACTGCCCACCATGATCTACGCCCTGATCTATAAATCCTCGGGAAGCTTTGAGGGAATCCGCCAGGGCGCCGCGCTGTCCATCCTGCTGGTGGCGGTGGTGGCGGTGGCACTGGTGATCCAAAAGCGGGTGCTCAGCTCAGGAAGCTATGACATTATCAAGGGAAAGTCCATGCGGCCTACCCTGATTAAGCTGAGGGGAGCCAAATACCCGTTGCTGGCATTTGCCTGCCTTACACTGATCGTTATTGTTGTGGTCCCTCTGGTCATGATATTCCTGGTAGCCCTGGTCAATGCATATGGGCTCCCCCTTACACCGGAGAACTTCTCCCTGAAGAATTACCAGAAGGTACTGACCTCCACGGCCACTCTGGATTCCATCAAAAACTCACTGTTCCTGTCTGTTACGGCCGGGATCGTGTGTATGTTCCTGGGTGTTATGGTGGCTTACGTGATCAACCGCATTAAACCAAAGGGCAAAGGTATTCTGGAGATCCTTTCCGTGCTGCCCTATTCCATACCCGGAACCGTGCTGGCCATCGGCGTTATCCTTTCCTGGTCCGGCTCCATCTTTGGGATTAAACTGTACAATACCATATGGATCATACTGGTGGCCTATATGGCAAGATACCTGTCCTTCTCCATGAAGAGCGCCTCCGCATCCCTGCAGCAGGTCAACTCCTCCCTGGAGGAAGCTTCCAGGGCCTGCGGCGCCACCCACACGGAATCCCTGAAGGATATCACCCTGCCTCTGATCCGCCCGGCCATGGTATCGGGATTCTTCCTGATCTTCCTGCCGGCCATGAGGGAGCTGACCACATCCATTCTTCTCTACGGGCCATATACCAGGACGCTGGGGGTACAGATCTATTCCTTAAGGGACGCAGGCATGATCCCTCAGGCATCGGCCCTGGCCTCACTGGCCATTGTAATCATTATTATATGTAATACCATTGTCACGGAAATCACCAAAGACAGGAAGGGAGCGTAGGTTATGGCACAGGATCAGGTAGTTTTACAGCATGTTACAAAGCGCTTCACAACCAGAACCATGGGTACGGTCACGGCGGTGGATGACTTTAACCTGAATATTCAGGAGGGGGAGTGTTTCTCCTTCCTGGGACCATCAGGCTGCGGCAAGACAACTACCCTGCGCATGATCGCGGGGTTTGAGGATCTGTCTGAGGGCGAGATCCACCTTTGCGGCAAGCCGGTATCCATCAAGTCAAAGAACCTTTATGTTCCCCCTGAGGAAAGAGGGCTGGGAATGGTGTTCCAGGCATTTGCCGTGTGGCCCCATATGAATATTTTTGACAATGTGGCGTTTCCGTTAAAAATACAGAATGTAAATAAGACGGATATGACAAAGCGGGTAAAGGAAGCCCTGCACCACTGCAGCCTGGATGGGCTGGAGGAGGTGTATCCTTCGGAACTTTCAGGCGGCCAGCAGCAGCGTATTGCCCTGGCCAGGGCAATTGTCACCAGCCCAAAGGTGATGCTTCTGGATGAACCCCTCTCCAACCTGGATCCTAAATTAAGGGAATCCATGCGGTTTGAGATCAAGGAGCTGCAGCGCAAATTCAACTTTACCATTATTTTTGTGACCCATGACCAGTCTGAGGCCATGGCTATCTCGGACCGGATGATGGTGTGCGACATGGGCAGGATCATGCAGGTCGACACTCCGGCAAACCTTTACAACAAGCCCAATTCCCGGTTTGTGCACAGCTTCCTGGGAGAATCCACATTCATTAATGTTGTGATCAAGGATAAAAAGGCATACCCCAAAGGCGACATGAGCCAGGCGCTGGATCTGCCCGTGCCGCCGGATGCTGCCAGCGACATGGTGGTCGCCACCAGGCCCAATGCCATACGGATAACCGGGGACCAGGGATTTAAGACCCGTGTGGAAAAGAGGATCTTTCTTACGGATAAGACAGAGTACCTGGTATCGGTGGGTGAGCAGCTGGTAAAGGTGGAAACGCCCCACCGTGTGGTGTTTGCGCCGGGTGAGACCTGCTGTATCCACATCGCGGACCCCATGTGGTATCCGGCTGAGGATAAAAAGGCGCAGGAGGAACGGCTGAAGAGACAGCTGGTGTGATTTTCTTTGGCTATTGTTTACTCCCTGGGCCGCTTGAAAGAAATCAGGAAACATGATATCATAGAATATAAATGTATCCTAAAAACTGAGATCACATCCTTTTAAAGGATAGGCCTGCCCTGTCAACGGACGACAGGGTAGGCATTATTTATATACTATTTATATCTGCTTGCCGGGAGCAGGGATAAGCCAAACTCCTTGGACAGGTACGGGAGGGGAACATGACGGAAGATTACAGGGAGAGCATACCCAGAAAGGTCAGGAAAACAGACCTGAAAGCCCAGGTGGAGGAGGAACTTCTCCGCTTTATCAAACACATGGATCTATCTGTGAACAGCAAGCTTCCCAGGGAGGAGGAGCTGGCACGGATGCTGGGAGTCAGCAGGATCACACTGCGCAGCGTCCTGGACGACCTGGCGGGAAAGGGCATGATATTCCGCAGACATGGAAGGGGGACGTTTGTCAACAGCAGCTTTTTTGAGATGAAAGCCAGCTTTAACCCTGTGATGCATTTTGCGGATATGATAAGGAACAGCGGATATGAACCCAGGGTGGAGATGATCCGGCACCAGATTGTCAGGGCGGACCGGGATGTGGCCGGCCGCCTGGGCATGGAGGAGGGGGCGCAGGCCCTTGTGTGTGACAAGATCTTCTACGCGGATCAACAAATCTGTGCCGTGACCCGTGACTATATCCCCCTTTCATACCTGAGAGGGGTGGATATGGGAGAACTGGACCGTTATGTGAATTCCGTGTTCTACTTTATGTACAAGGCCAGCGGCAAAAAGCTGGAGTGGGACAAGGTGGAGCTGAACGCGGTCTACAGTAGGGACGTGGAATTGCTGGACAGCCTGTTAAAAACAGCAGGGATCCCGCCAAAGGCATTCCTGCTGCTAAAGGGCGTTAACTTTGACGAGGACGGGACCCCGGCAGTTTACACATGGGAATACGTGGACACAAACATCTTAAAATACAGCCAGATACGCAAGCGGATCCTTCATTATGACAGGATGGATGAGGATGAAGGATCCAGGATATCAAATATTAAAACGGATTAGCGATCGCTAATCCGTTTTACATTGTTTATGGCTGCCATTTGGAATACCCATATATCATAACAAAAATACTCACGATCAAAAGTCCGTTCCCCAGGTTGATAAACAGGGGATTTTCTGCCAGGCATCCCATAAAAGAACCGATCCCCATGATCACAGTTCCTATTAATGCGCTGAATTTATATCTGTCCATATGTATATTCCCCCTTTTACGCTTCCTCGGCAATGCTGCCGGCTGCCCGCTGCTTATTTACGGCCATCAGTGCGGTATAGATCGCTGCGCCCAGAATGATTCCGTTTAAGGACGGAAGGCCAAATGGGATCATGTACACCAGGGCGATGGAAATGGCCCAGGTGATCCAGGGGACGGGATTCCATTTGCAGAATCTGGCTTTGTCATACGCCGCATAGCTGCCTTTGTGGACCAGGAAATAGTCTGACAGGATGATTCCGGATAATGGCGGGACCACTGTACCCAGTATGTTGAGGAAGGTGAATAAAAAGCCGATCTCATAGGGTTTTGTAAGGGTTGCCAGGGCTGACAGGGCCAGCAGGATGGCCAGCATTTTCTTGCGCTCCATCTTAAATGCATTGGAGAGATTTAAGGATGTGGAGTACAGGTTGGCTGCATTGGTGGTAAAAATGTTGGTGGTCATAAGGATCAGGCTGGGAATCACCAGGCCAAATCCCAGAAGGATCACGGTGAGGTCGCTGTTCTCCATGGCAATGGCTGCAATGGCGCCGCATACGATCATCAGGATATTGCCTCCCAATAGACCTGTGAGGGTGGCGGATATGGCTGTCTTGGTGTCCTTGGCATAGCGCATGATGTCGGCGATACAGGTTGCGGTGGACAGAACCCAGGTGCCGATCACGGCCGTGATGCCTGTGAACAGGGGCATGTTGGCGGCCGGAAGATAGGAGAACAGGGCATCCACCCCTCCGATGACGCCCAGGGAGCGGATGGCTGTGGCAATGGACAGGAATACAATGGCGGGTATGGCGATGTATCCCAGGATGGTGATGGCGCTGATGCCGAACATGGCAAAGATGCCCATGATAATGGCGCTGGCAGCCATACATAATCCCTCGCCCACCTGACCCATATGAAATACCTGGGCCACAAAATGTCCGTAAGTGGCTGCCTGGATGGTGTACCAGCCAAGGTTGACCACGGGTACAAAGATGGAGGCGGCCTTGGAACCGCTGGAGCCAAAGCTGTACCTGGTCAGCAGCGCGAAGGTAAGGCCTGTCTTACAGGCAATGATGCTGATCAGTACGGCAATGATGCTCAGAAAAATGTTGCCGCCCAGTGTTGCCAGTATGATGTGCTTAAAATCCATTCCTGCCGCAAGCCCGCCTCCGGCCATCATGCTGGTAGTGACAAATACAAATCCCGTCCACACAATGGTAAGGCTGAAATAGGTCTTGCGTTGGTTCAAGGGTACGGCGCACCGGGAGTATTCCGTGTCCGCTGACTGGTTCTGATTCTGCTGTTCCATCTCATATCCTCCTCGTCATCTGCTTGATTGATCAACTGTTCCAGTAGCCTTTATGCACTTCTGCTATCTCCTCAACAAGTTCGGGAAAGGGTCCAACCACTTCGATCTTCTTTTGGCCCCTTGCAAATACTTCGCGGCATGGAAGGTCAAAGGTGGGGTTCTGGGGGTCTGATCCGGTCTGGGCCAGCAGGTCCTTCTCGGTCATGCCGTATACCACCCGTCCGATCCCGGCCCAGTAGATGGCTCCCGCGCACATGGCGCATGGTTCCGCTGTGGTGTAAAGGGTGCAGTCCTTCAGATAATCTTTGGAGTACAGCTGGGATGCCCGCTCCGCCACCTGAGTCTCCGCATGGCCGGTGCATTTATTCTCTGTTATCTCAACATTAGGCTGTTCCAGTAAGATGTTGCCGTCCTTATCTGCCAGAAGAGCTCCAAAGGGAGTATTGCCTTCTGCACGTGACTGCCTGGAAATCTCCGCACAGCGTCTTAAGTTCTTAATATCAATTGTCTGATCCATTTTAACCTCCTGATTGGTATAAGGTAATACCTCATATCTTTTATAAATTTAATTTATCATAATCCGAAAGGGTTGTAAATCATTAATATGCATAAGGAAAAAGAAATTTATTGTGCATATTTACCCTCAGTGGACGAGGATACCAATCACAGATACAAAAATGGTTTTACACAGATTTTACAGAATCTATACCATACTTTGATTTCATCCAATGTAAAACTTATGTATACTCCAAAATGTAGTGAACATGAAAAAACAAATACACAGAACAGAAACAGAATAATTGGAGGCAATGTATTATGAGAATGGACAGTAAGAAAATAATGGCACTGATGGGCACGGCAATGCTTGCAATGGGAGTACTGGCAGGATGCTCAGGTTCCGCAGGCGAGACAACCGCAGCAGCTGCAGCAACCACGGCAGCTGAGGCAGCACCAACCACCACCGCAGGGCAGACGGAGGGAACCTCGGAAGAGGCAGCCACATCAGCTCAGGCAGCAGCTGACTTAAGCGGCTCCATCAGCATGGTAGGCTCCACTTCCATGGAGAAGTTTGCAAATGCGCTCAGCGAGTCATTTATGGAGAAATACCCAAAGGTTACGGTTACAGCTGAGTTCGTGGGCTCCGGTGCAGGCGTTGAGGCTGTTAACAATGGAAGCGCTGATATCGGAAACTCTTCCAGAAACTTAAAGGACGAGGAAAAGGCCAACGGCGTGGCTGAGAACATTGTGGCCATTGACGGGATCGCAGTGGTAGTCGATCCTTCCAATACCGTGGAGGACCTGACCAAGCAGCAGCTGTCAGACCTCTATGAGGGCAAGGTGACCAACTGGAAGGATGTGGGAGGAAGCGATGCTCCTGTGGTAGTGGTTGGACGTGAGTCCGGTTCCGGTACAAGAAGCGCCTTTGAGGAGCTGCTGGGACTTGAGGACCTTTGTAAATACAGCAATGAGCTGGACAGCACAGGCGCAGTGATGGCAAAGGTTGCATCCACGCCAGGTTCCATCGGATACGTATCCCTGGACGTGCTGGACGACACTGTTAAGGCCCTGAAGCTGGAAGGGGCTGAGCCCACAGAGGAAAATATCAAGGCCGGAAGCTATTTCTTAAGCCGTCCCTTTGTTATGGCTACCAAGGGTGATATCAGCCAGCAGAACGATCTGGTAAAGGCGCTGTTTGACTATATTTACTCCGAAGAAGGCACTGAGATCGTTAAGTCCGTGGGACTGATCGCAGTTGACAAATAATCAGGATCAGAAAGGAGACTTCCCTGCATGAGAGCGGAAACAATTTCCATACGTTCCCACCACAGCAGCAAGTCCACTGTTGAAAAAGCTGCACAGGCCATCTTTACCGGCTGCGGCTTTTTCGCTGTACTGGCTGTTGCATCCATCACATTGTACATGATCATAAGCGGTACGCCCGCACTGTTTAAGGTGGGTATACTGGAAATCATCTTCGGCACCGCATGGCAGCCGGCGGCAGCTTCCCCCAGCTTCGGGATTCTCTTTGTCATACTTACATCCATTGTGGGAACATTTTTAGCAATACTCATCGGCGTACCCATTGGCGTTATGACCGCCATTTTCCTGGCGGAGGTGGCCCCTAAAAAACTGGCGGACACGGTCCGTCCGGCAGTGGAGCTGCTGGCAGGCATCCCCTCGGTCATCTACGGCCTGTTGGGAATATTAATACTGAATCCCCTGATGTATAAAATAGAGCTTATCATATTCAAAGGCTCCGAAACCCACCAGTTCACGGGAGGCGCCAATCTGATCTCCGCGGTCCTGGTGCTGGCCCTGATGATCCTCCCCACGGTCATCAATATCAGCGAATCCTCCCTAAGAGCGGTTCCCTCCCACTTAAAAAGCGCGTCCCTGGCTTTGGGGGCCACCAGGATACAGACTATTTTCCAGGTGATCGTGCCCGCGGCCAAGTCCGGTATCATCACAGCGGTGGTGCTGGGAACAGGCAGGGCCATTGGCGAGGCCATGGCCATCAGTCTTGTGTCCGGAAGCGCGGTGAACCTTCCTCTTCCCTTTAACTCCGTGCGGTTCCTTACCACAGCCATCGTGTCGGAGATGGGGTATGCGGCCGGACTGCACAGGCAGGTATTGTTTACCATCGGACTTGTGCTCTTTGCCTTTATCATGTGCATAAACATAAGCCTTACCAGGATTCTGAAGAAAGGGGAGAAGAAAAATGACAGGTGATATAGCGGTTCAGATCAATAAAAACTCTGTGGTCAGGGACAGCATTTATGGGAAACGGGTAAGGCCCACGGATGTCCTGCTCACAGGAATCATATACGGATGCGCGGGTCTTTCCATCCTGATCCTGGCCGGCATCATGGGATACGTGTTTGTGCGTGGGATCCCTCATGTGACCTGGGCTTTTTTAAGCACTGCTTCCAGCGCCACAAAGGGAACCTTCGGCATCCTGGGAAATATCATCAACACTCTTTATATTGTGGGCATCACCCTGCTGATCGCCACCCCCATCGGGATCGGCTCAGCCGTGTACCTCAATGAATACGCCAGGCCGGGCAAGGCGGTCCGGGCCATTGAATTTACAACGGAAGTTTTATCAGGTATCCCCTCCATTATCTTTGGATTGTTCGGCATGGTATTTTTCGGCAATACCCTGGGACTGGGATATTCCATCCTCACAGGCGCTCTCACCCTGACCTTGATGATCCTGCCGCTGATCACCAGGACTACCCAGGAGGCATTAAAGACAGTTCCGGACAGCTACCGCCACGGAGCTTTGGGGATCGGGGCAACCAAGTGGTATATGATAAGAACCATCCTTCTTCCAAGCGCCATGCCCGGGATCCTTACAGGAGTTATCCTGGCTATCGGCCGCATTGTGGGAGAGTCCGCCGCCCTGCTGTTTACTGCCGGAAGCGGATATTACCTTCCAAAGAACCTGCTTCACAAAGTACTGGAATCCGGCGGAACCCTGACCATCCAGTTGTACCTGTTTATGCAGAAGGCAAAATATAATGAGGCATTTGCCGTGGCAGTGGTACTTTTGGTCATTGTACTGGGGATCAATGGACTGGCAAAATATCTGTCCCATAGATTTAACGTGGAGAAATAAGGAGATAGAACGTGGAAACAAAAACAAAGATTGCAACCCGGAACCTGAACTTGTATTATGGGGAGAATCATGCCCTTAAGAATATTAACCTTGATTTATATGAGAATAAGATCACGGCGTTTATCGGTCCCTCGGGATGCGGAAAGTCCACCTATTTAAAGACCCTGAACCGCATGAACGACCTGGTGCCCGGCGTGAAGATCGATGGGACCGTGCTTTTGGACAATGAGGACATCTATGCCCCCCAGGTGGACACCACCCTTCTCAGAAAAAAGATCGGCATGGTGTTCCAGCAGCCCAATCCATTTCCCATGAGCATATATGACAATGTGGCATATGGACCCAGGATCCATGGGATCAAGAACAAATCCCAGCTGGATGAGATCGTGGAGAGCAGCCTCAGGGGAGCCGCCCTGTGGGATGAGGTGGCGGACCGTTTGAAAAAGTCAGCCCTGGGCCTGTCCGGAGGACAGCAGCAGCGTCTGTGTATTGCAAGGGCGCTGGCCGTGGAACCGGAAGTGCTGCTCATGGATGAGCCCACCTCAGCCCTGGATCCCATTTCCACTTTAAAGATCGAGGACCTGATGGATGATTTAAAGAGCAAGTACACGGTGGCTATTGTAACCCATAACATGCAGCAGGCCACCCGTATTGCGGATTATACAGCCTTTTTCCTGGTAGGTGAAGTGGTGGAGTACGCCGCCACGGATGAACTGTTTACCATGCCTAAGGATAAGAGGACAGAAGATTATATTACAGGCCGTTTCGGCTGATAGACGGGTAGTTGGCAGAAAGGAAATAGAATGAGTGTAAGAGTAACTTATGATCACGAATTAGGAGTATTAAAACAGGATTTAAAGGAAATGGCCAGGATGGTGGAAAGCGCCATTGAACAGACCTTTGCAGCCTTTGAGGACCAGGATTACGCCATGGCCGAGGATGTGATCAAGGGGGACCGCACGGTCAATGACATGGAGCGGGCCATTGAGTCCCGGTGCCTGTCCCTGATCCTGCGCCAGCAGCCTGTGGCCAGTGACCTGCGTCAGGTGTCCACCGCCCTAAAGGTGGTGACGGACCTGGAGCGTATCGGGGACCATGCATCGGATATTGCGGAGCTGATCCTGCGCATAAAAAGCGAACACGCATATCACATTGTGAAGCACCTGCCCGTGATGGCGTCCGCTGCGCAGAACATGGTACACGATGCCATCGAGGCGTTTATCAGCCAGGACCTGGAGGAGGCGCTGAAGATCATTGACAGGGATGATGAGGTAGATATGCTGTTTAACAAAGTAAAAACAGATGTCATTGATCTTCTCAAATCCTCCCCCGACCAGGCGGACCAGGGGATCGATCTTTTGATGGTGGCAAAATATCTGGAGCGCATTGGGGACCACGCGGTGAATGTCTGCGAGTGGACCCAATTTTCCAAGACCGGAACCCTCAAGAATGTGAGGATCATGTAGTTAGTGTTATTTTACAGTCAATACTCTCACCTTCATGCCGTCCTCCAGGTTCCTGCTGCTTTGCAGCACCACCTCGCTGCCCGCTTCCAATCCCTGGGTTATTTCCATGTATGCGTTTTTCTTTCTGCCCTGGGTAACGGGTGTTTTGACCACAGATGTATTTACAATGGCGTACACGTAGCTTCCGCTGTCATCAGAGAGAATGCACTTGGATGGGATGTAAACAGAGGAGGCTGACTGGCTGCCGGCCGCCCTTACATCGGCCATAAGGCCGGTATAGCGCAGATCCTCCTGGCGGTCCAGCAGTATTTTTACAGTGTACATGCCGGTTTTGGGATCGCATACCGCTGATATCTCCCCAATGGTGCCGCTGCAGGCGGTGCCGGCCGACTGCAGCCCGATGTCCATGGCCATTCCTGTTTTCAGCTGGTCTATATCCGTGTCAGCCACCTGGATCTCCACCTTTTGCCCGCTGTCATCGATCACAGTGGCGCCTGTTACCTGAGGGGACACTGTCTGGCCGATCTCCACATTGATCTTAGTGATCATGCCGGTGATGGGGGAGGGGACACTGCAGTCATCATAGCGTTTCTGGGCAATGTCCAGGGCCGCTTTTGCGCTGTCCATCTGTGCCTTTGCCGCGTCATAGTTACCGTCCTGGCCGTTTTGCGCCGCCTTTAGCTTGGAGGCGGCCGTGTCCATCCTGGATCTGGCATTTTCATAATCCACCTGTGAGACTACGTTGGAGGCGTATAGTTCCTGGACACGGTTAAAGTTATTAAGGGCATCCGTGTATTCGATCCGTGCGGGCGCCACTCCGGTGTTTTCATCGCTGGCTTTCTGGGCGCTGGTAAAGGCAGCCTTCGCCGCGTCATATCCCGCCTTTGCCTGGGCAAGGGAAAGTCCGGCATCCGTATCATCTGTCTGAAAAATAATATCTCCTGCATTTACATGCTGTCCCTCTGCGGCAGGTACGGCCACCACCTTTCCGCTTCCGCCGGGCATCACGTCAATGGTGCTCATGGCCTCCACTGTTCCCTGCCACACCATGGAGGACAGGTCCCTTCCCGACCGCGCCACGGCCGTGGTCACCTCCGGCTGGCCGCTGTCCCCCGCGCATCCTGTGAGCAGCCCCGCTGCCAGCATGAGGATGGCCCAAACTGTCATATTTCCTTTCATTGTCTTACCTCCCATGTGTCCTTATTTTAAATGTACCCTGACGGTAGCGTTCATGCCGAATACCAGCGGAAGGTTCTCCTTGTTCTCAATGGTTACCTTGATGGGGATGAGCTGTGTCACCTTGGTGTAGGTCCCGCTGGTGGAAAAGCTGGTGGTATTGGTGAAATAAGTCTGGGTAGTTGGATCGATCTCAGTCACCTGGCCTTTAAATGTCCGTTTGGGATATGCGTCTATCTTTACATCAGCCATCTGGCCCAGGCGGATCTTCATAATATCCGTTTCCTCCACATTGACGCCGATATAGAGATTGGAGGTGTCCGCCACCACTGCCACAGGCGTGCTGGCGTTCGCCATCTGGTTCACGGCACCGTCATTTTTAACCACCGTGCCGCTGATGGGGGATGTGATATAGGGCAGGGTCTCCTGGCGCCCGAGAACCTGGTCCTGCTCAACCAGGTCCCCGTTTTCCACATCCCAGGAGATCAGCTTTCCATTGGTCACCGGCATGACGGAATACAGTTTGGCAGTCACCTTGGCATTATCCGTGCTGAAGTAATTGGTGTTTACGCTGTAAATATAATAGCCTGCACTGCATCCAATGATCACTATGGCAAAAAGCAGGGGATAAAGGAACTTTTTAAGCTTCCCTTTTTGACTTACCGGCTCCTCGTCTTCTATGTTGTGCTGCGTGTTTTCTTTCATTTTCTTCACCTTCTATATTATATTCTTGGAATCCGTCCCGCCGGACATCTAGTTCAGCGCAAACTGGCTCTGGTACAGATCTGCGTAAAAGCCTTTCTTTTCTAACAGTTGCATGTGATTTCCCTGTTCAATGATATCGCCGTCCTTCATGACCAGGATCAGGTCCGCGTCACGGATGGTGGACAGGCGGTGGGCAATAACAAAGCTGGTTCTGTTCTGCATCAGGCTGTTCATGGCATTCTGGATCAGCACCTCAGTCCTGGTGTCAATGGAACTGGTAGCTTCATCCAGGATCAGGATCCTGGGGTTGGCCAGTATGGTCCTGGCAATGGTCAGCAGCTGCTTCTGGCCCTGGGACAGGTTGCTGGCTTCCTCATTGATCACCATTTGATATCCTCCGGGCATGGACCGGATAAACGCATCGCAGTGCGCGGTCTTAGCTGCGGCGATCACTTCCTCATCCGTCCTGTCAAAGTTCCCGTACCGTATGTTTTCCATGATGCTGGCGCTGTAAAGCCAGGTCTCCTGCAGGACCATGCCGAACATGGAGCGCAGGTCATTTCTTGTAAAGTCCAGGATATCGTGTCCGTCTATGAGGATACTGCCTGAGTTAAGCTCATAAAACCGCATCAGCAGTTTGACCACCGTTGTTTTGCCTGCTCCGGTGGGGCCTACAATGGCAATGGTCTGGCCGGATCTGACAGAGGACGAGAAATCATGGATGATCAGCTTGTCGGGCCGGTAGCCAAAGTGTACGTGCCTGAACTCCACATCCCCTCTCACCTGCTGGGGGCGGATGGGGCTTGCGGTTTCAGGCACCTCCTCCTGTTCATCCAGGAATTCAAATACACGTTCCGCTGCCGCTGCCGTGGACTGGAGGGTATTGGAAATATTGGCGATCTGGGTGATGGGCTGGGTGAAGGTGCGCATGTACTGTATGAAGGCCTGGATGTCGCCGATATCGATCACCTTCTTGACCGTGAGATATCCCCCCAACAGGCAGACAAACACGTATCCAAGGTTGCTGACAAAGGACATGATGGGCATCATCATTCCGGAGAGGAACTGGGATTTCCATGCGGAGCTGTAAAGCTCATCATTGATCCGGGTAAATGTTTCAATGGCTTCCTCCTCCCCGTTAAAAACCTGGACCACATTGTGGCCGCCGTATATCTCCTCAATATGTCCGTTGAGCTGTCCCAGGCTTTTTTGCTGCCCCTTAAAATATTTCTGGGACTTCTTGACCACCCCCATGATAAGGCCCATGGAAAGGGGAAGTACCATGATGGCCACCAGGGTCATACGGATGCTGATGGAGATCATCATTGCCAGCACTCCCGCCAGGGTGGCCACCGAGGTGATGATCTGGGTCAGGCTTTGGTTTAAGGTCTGGCTCACCGTGTCCACGTCATTGGTGATGCGGGACAGTACCTCCCCGTGGGTCCTGGTATCATAGTAGCTTAAGGGAAGGCGGTTGATCTTTTCCGAAATATTTTTGCGGAACTGATAGGTCACCTTCATGCTCACGCCTGACATAATATAGCTTTGCAGGTAGGAGAACAGGGCTGAGATCAGGTACAGCACCACTAGGAGCAAAAGACAGTTCCTTATGTATCGGAAGTCTGTGAAAAGGCCGGTGCCCATCATCCAGGCGATCATGCCCTCAAACAGTTTGGTGGTGGCCTTGCCCAGGATTTTTGGCCCAACAATGGAGAAGATGGAGGAACATGCGGCAAACAGGATCACAATGCCGATGGAGGTCTTATACACCATCAGGTATTGGAGCAGATGGACCATGGTGCCCTTAAAATCCTTGGCCTTTTCCCCGGCGGCCTGGATGCCCCGGCCTCCCATGCGGGAAGGGGGAGATTGTTTTTTCTCTGTCATTGCAATTCCTCCTCGCTGAGCTGGGACAGGGCGATCTCACGGTACACGGTACAGCCTTTCATCAGCTCCCTGTGGGTTCCCTTTCCAACCACCCTTCCGTGGTCCAGGACAATGATCTGGTCCGCGTTCATAATGGTGCTGATCCTCTGGGCGACCAGGAACTGGGTGGAATTGCCTGTTTCTTCCTTCAGGGCGGTCCGAAGCCTGGCGTCTGTCTTAAAATCCAGGGCTGAGAAGCTGTCGTCAAACACATTGATGGGAGCATTTTTAACCAGCGCCCTGGCGATGGCCAGTCTCTGCTTCTGGCCTCCGGACACATTGCCGCCGCCCTGGGCGATGAGTGTGTCAAACAGGTCAGGCTTGGATTCAATGAATTCCATGGCCTGGGCAATGCCTGCGGCCTTTAGGATCTGTTCCTCCCCGGCATCCCTGTCCCCGTAAGCCAGGTTGCTGCGGATGGTGCCGGAAAAAAGAATGCCTTTTTGGGGCACAAAACCCAGGTTCCGGCGCAGGTCGTGCAGGGGCCAGTCTTTTATGTTTATGCCGTCAATGAGTATTTCACCCCGGGTCACATCATAAAACCTGGGGAGCAGGTTTACCAGGGTGCTTTTTCCGCTTCCCGTGGCGCCGATAAAGGCTGTGATCTGCCCCGGGCGAGCGGTAAAATTAATATCAGTGAGCACATCCTCGTTCCCGCTGGGATAGCGAAAGGACACGTGGCAATACTCCACCACGCCCTTACAGGGCTGGGATAGAGTGATGGGATGTTTTTTGCCGGTGATGGAGGATCTTGTGGTTAAAACCTCCGCCACTCGGTTAATGGACACAATGGCCCTGGGGATCATGATAAACATCATGGACATCATGAGAAAAGCCATGATAATCTGCATCACGTACTGCATATAGGCCATCATGTCCCCCACTTCCATGTGGAAGCCGGACACCTGGTTGGATCCCACCCACACCACCAGTACCGTGGTCAGATTCATGATCAGCATCATGGCAGGCATCATGCCGGACATGGTGCGGTTCACAAACAGGTTGGTCTGGGTCAGCCGCCGGTTGACCTTGTCAAAGCGGTTTTCCTCGAATTTCTGGGTATCAAAGGCCCGGATCACCAGCATGCCCTCCAGGTTTTCGCGCACCACCAGATTTAACCGGTCGATGAGCTTTTGGACCAGCTGGAATCTGGGCATCACAAGGCTGAACATGGAAAATACAACTGTAAAGAGCAGGAAAACGGCCAGGGCAATGATCCAGGACATGGATTTATCCTTGGCCAGTGCGTGGAGTATGCCTCCCACAGCCATGATAGGCGCATAGAAAACCATGCGGATCATCATGACGATCAGCATCTGGATCTGGGTGATGTCATTGGTAGTCCTTGTGATCAGGGACGAAGTGGAGAAATGATCCATCTCCGCATTGGAAAAACTTTCCACTGCTGTAAATACATCACGGCGCAGGCCGCGGCTGACCCCTGCGGCCACCCGGGCGCCCAGAAATCCCACGGTAACGGTGCAGGCCGCGCTGATAAGGGCGATCCCCAGCATTTTGAACCCTGTTTCCACAATATAGGATGTGTTGCCGGCTGTTATACCGTCATTTACAATATCGGACATAAAGTCCGGAAGGGCCAGGTCACATGAAGCCTGACCGAAAAGCAGCACAATGGCCAGCAATATGTACAGTACATATGGTTTAAAATATCGAAACAGTACGGTCAAACTCACTCCTTCTTCCTGCCGCTGCCTGCGCGGTCCGCCATTGCGGCAATGGTGTCCGCACATCCTTCGTATCCAAAGGAAGATGTGTTCAGGCATATGTCGTAGTTTTCCATCTTCCCCCACTCCTTTTCAGCAAACATCTTGTAGTATTCTCTTCTCTGCTGGTCTTTTTTTCTTATATAAGTTTCCGTGTTTTTTGCGGGAACATGGTCCGTGGCCCTGATGCGGCTGACCCGTTCCTCCATGGAGGAGGCGTAGATAAAAATATCCAGGGAGGCGCACACTTCCTTAAGCACCGTATCCGCGCACCGTCCCATAAAGATGGCAGGTCCCTCCATGGCCAGTCTGCGGATGGTCTCGCTCACTGCCTCAAACATCTGGTAAGGCTCAAACATCTGGCCATAATTCTGCAGGCTTCCCGCAAACATGGCAATGTCGTGGAGCAGGCTTTTGCTTCGTGTTTCATCCTTTTCCCTGAGTCTGCCCGGGTTCAGCCCAAAGCGCTCAGCGGCCAGCAGCAAAAGTTCCCCATCGTAAAAGGGAATGCCTAACTTCTGGGACAGGATCCGCCCAACTTCCCGGCCGCCGCTTCCGTACTGACGGTCAATGGTAATACAGCTGCGCCGCCTGCCTGTTATCTGATATGCAGTGTTTTTGGCATTCATGGCCGGTCCTCCGTTTCTGCAGGTCCCCCCTCCCGGGATGCTGGGGTTTCACGTTCCTTTTGCTGTCTGAGGACATGGTCCACTTCATCTTCCATGATGCCGGCCAGCTTGTTCCACAGTTCGATCAGTCTGCACACATCATCATGGCCCATGCGCTGGATCATCTGTTTTCTGAGCTGTTCCATATTTTGGGTGGAATCAGCCAGGACCTGCTCCCCCGCGGGGGTGAGGCAGACGTATGTATTCCTCCGGTCCTTCACATTCACGGTTCTGGTGATCAGACCCTTTCCCTCAATGGAATTGAGCATACGGGATACGGCCGAGATTTTAGTGTCCATGCGGTCGGCCAGCTCAGATACATAGATGCCCATGGAATCCGGGTTCTCTTTTACATACCGGCTGATATGGCTCAGGGCAACATACTCGGAATAGATGACCTGCTCAGACAGAACACTTAATTTGATCTTCCGCATCCGCCGTACCACTTTTACTAATTCCGTATGAAGCAGATGTTCGTCCTGTTCATTCAACATGACCTTCCTCCTTTTGATTGGGGTGTACTCCCGGAGTCTCTCCGGCACCCTTCTCTGGGGCTGATTTTCCGCCAGCCGTACACAAATCCGAGTACCAGGGGGTTCCGGGAATATATTGAGAATATTTATCAGTGTTAAATATTTATAGTGTATAATAATAGTCCTGACGGTTGCATTTGTCAACAGTATATGCTGTATTTTTGCAGTTTTATAACAGAGCCTTTTATAACAGAGACGAAAAAGAGGTGTACTGTAATGTCCATAATGTAGTGGACATAATTCCAAAATGCCCCTTCTTAAAATTTCATGGTATGGTTGTTATAATGCAGAGTAGGAGGTAACCAATGAATATCACCCTCAGTGGACAAGGGGATACACGCCCCAACCGCCGTCTTTTGGCGGCTGGCCGCGTTAACGTCAGTCGGCGTACGCCCAGTACGCCTTCATCCGTTGCCTTGCCAGCCACCAAAATACGGTGATTGGGGTCCGAAGGAGTTTTGCGCCTCAGATTTGTGATTCTGCAAGGCACTGGAACGAGGCGTACTGGACGTACGCCGAGCGACAGTAACGCCGCAGAATCGCAAATCTGTGGTGCAAAACCGTGTGTCCCCTTGTCCACTGAGGGTAGGCAGATATCATTTCTTAATATGCTGGTCAGCCACAGCGGGGAATTTTTACCCATTGATCGTTTTGCGGAGGATTTACAGGTATCCCAAAAGACATTGAGAAGGGACCTGGATCTCATTGAGACTTATCTGAAGGATTTTGACGCAGGGATAGAGAGAAGGAGCGGTGTGGGGATCAGGCTTCGGATCCAGCCGGACACAAGGGATCAGCTGCGCAACCGGATCTCTTATCTCACCTACGTCAGCCGCAGCTCGGAACGTAAATCCTGGGAAAAGGAGTCCAGGCGCATGGATATTGCGCTGAACCTGCTCCTCTATTCGGATGAGTATACGTCCCTTTCCTCCCTTGCCTATAAATATTACGTGAGCAAGAGCACCATCAACCACGACTTATGCCTGCTGGGAGAGATGCTGGGTCGCTTTTCACTGGACATTACCAGGACTGCAAATGGAACCATCATATCCGGCAGCGAGCGCGGGATCCGCCAGGCCATTGTCTATATCCTATCTTACATCCTGGATCCCGGGATCATCCTTTCCAGGGGCGGTGAGACCGCGGGCGTCAGCTGCAGTCCGGACCCGGATACGCTTGCCACCATACTGGATATATTCAGGGAAGAGGACATCTGCGTTGTAAACCGGCTGCTGTGCAGGGTGGAGGAAGCATACGGGTATAAGTTTGACGACAGTGAGTTTGTAAACGTATCCTTAAACCTTCTGGTTATGGCATACCGGTTGAAAAACGGCTGCACCCTGGAGGGGGAAGGACGCCTCGGTGGGGCGGATTCTGACGAAGTAGTTTCCGGTGAAGCGGATTCCTGCAGGGCGGTTACCGGTGGGGCGGATTCCTCCGGGACGGGATCAACGGATCCCATGGGAGCCGGGGCAATAGCGGATGAGGTGCAGGACAGGATGTGGGATCAGTATCAGATCCGGCTAACCCCGGCTGAACTGGAGGGGGTCAGGAATATTTTCCTGGTCACTCATCTCTTTGATTCATCAGGCGGCAGCGGGTGCAGCAATGAAGTGTTCCAGCTTTTCAGCGAGGATTTTATTGACGCCTTTACCACCATCACCAACATCAGCCTGCGGGAAAACCCCACCTTTTGTGAAAATGTGATCGCCCATATCAACCTTATGTTAAACCGCCTGTTTCACGGCACGCCGGCCAGCAATCCGCTGATGGAGCTGCTGATCAAGGATTACCAGAGTACCCTGAACGTGTGCAGAATCATCTGCAGTATTCTGGCCCAAAAGTTTCATTTGCCGGAGCTAAGTATAGATGAGATCAGTTTCCTGATGTTGTATATTCTGGGCGAGACTGTAAGGCAAGCGGAGCATGCCAAGGTTCTTTTTGTCACGGGCCTGGCAAAGAGTGTGGCCAATCTGACAAAACTCAGGCTGCAGCAGCATTTTCCTCAATGGATATTTGAGACCTGTACGCCGGACGGATACCCGGGCGTAAAGAAGGGGTCCTATGATTTCTGTATTTCCACAGTGATGCTGGAGGAGGGAAAGGACTGTCTGCCCTATGTGTTTGTATCCCCCATTCTGGAAAGCAGGGATTTCCAGAATATCCAGGAGCTGTTCTGGAAGACAAACGAGAGCGCTTCCATGTACCTGCTGGAGCTGATGCGTATCGTCAATGACCTCCATGATATTGGTTGTACGATTGATTATAGTACAAAAGCTCTGTCCGGGGGAACGGACTGTCTCATACGGATATCAGCCCTAAAGGGGATCCAATATATTTATTCCATTCATGAACAGGAAGAGAACCATTGCACCTTTGTGCTGGATGAAGACAGCAGGCGCATCATGTACGTATATATCGATATGTGCAATCTGGATTTTATGCTGTTTTCTTCTAAGATCGTATACCTTCTGGACAACTGTCCGGACGAGATTCTTCCTGATTTCATACATTACCTTACGGAAGGAGATACCAATGTTTAAGATTATATTGTTTATGCACGGAAATCTTGCATCGGAGTTCATCAGGGCATCCTCCCTGGTGTTTGGGGAGCAGAAGGACATGGAGGCGTATGGACTGGAGCTGGGATGCGATGTTGACGGGCTGAGGGAACGTATCAGAACCTCCATTGTGGATTCAGCGGACCGGGGACAGGAGGTGCTGGTCCTCACCGACCTTATGAACGGAACTCCCTTTAATTCCATAATGCAGCTGGAAGAGGAGTGCTCATTCCGGCATTTTACGGGGGTAAACTTTCCGCTGCTGCTGGAGGTTTTAAACCGGCGGATGTCCCAGGACCTGGCTTCTGCCATTGTGGGGCTGGATGAGGTGGCCAGAAGGAGTATCTATGACTGTGATGCATTTTTAAGCCAGATCGCACTTTAATTTATATGATGCTGAAAGGAGAAGGAGTTTAATGAAACATATTTTAGTCACAAGGATTGATGACCGTCTGATCCACGGCCAGGTGGTGACGGCGTGGATCAAACAGTATCCCATTAACAAGATCCTGATCATTGACAATGAACTGTCTAGGAACAAGCTGATGGGGCGGATCTATAAGGCGGCAGCGCCGGTGGGCATTGAGGTGGTGATCATGGATCAGGAAATGGCGGAGGGATTTTTAAAGGAAGATCCAGGGCCGAAGGAAAATCTTATGATACTGGTAAAGGTTCCCCAGGTGCTGGAAAAACTCATAGGGAGCGGAATCAGCATAGACAAGATCATATTGGGCGGCATGGGGGCAAAACCGGGCAGAAAGACATTTAATAAAAATGTGTCCGCCAATGAGGAGGAGACGGGGTGCTTTAAACGGATTATTGAGGGCGGTGTGGAAATCTATTACCAGCTGGTCCCCAATGATAAAGAGGTAAATATCAGAAAAATGCTGTCATGATGGGAACAAAGGGAAGGAAAGACGAAAGGAGAAGAGAATGAACGAATACCCGGATTACTTAAAGTCCTTTTCCAGGGCGGAGTATGGGGCGCATATACAAAAGCTGCAGCAGGAGATGGGGGCATCAGGAATAGACATGCTGCTGCTGTCCTCACCGGAAAACATTTTTTACGCAACCGGTTACCGGTCCTGGTACACTTCCAGCCTGTTCCGCCCGGTCCTGGTCTTTGTGCCAAGGGTGGGGGAACCGGCCATATCCCTGCGGATTCTGGAAAAGTCCACGGTGGAAAATATAAGCTGGTGTCCCAATATCTATGCGGCAGGCACGAAGAGCAGGAATCTGGGACCCCTCAATTCAGAGGGACCGGCGGACGCAATGAAAAAGT
Source organism: Enterocloster citroniae (assembly GCF_040545455.1). NCBI lineage: Bacteria > Bacillati > Bacillota > Clostridia > Lachnospirales > Lachnospiraceae > Enterocloster > Enterocloster citroniae. The sequence goes on from NZ_JBEPLZ010000020.1 coordinate 70,250, forward strand.
TCCTGGGAGAACTGGGATATGAGGTAAAGACCGTGGGACTGGAGGCAGGGGACGGCCAGCATTATGTCTGGTCCCTGACCATTCTGAAGGAGCTGACGGATACGTTTCCCCACCTTATATTTACGGACGGCACTGCGGCGATCCAGGGGGCGCGCATGATCAAGACGCCATGGGAAATCGACCGGATCCGGACCGCAGGGTGGGTGACGGAAACAGCCATTGTGGAGACATTCCGCCAGATCAGGCCGGGTATCACCACGGAAAAGGACATTGCCAGGGGGATCGCCAGCAGAATGACGGCAGGGGGAGTGGATAAAATATCGTACCTTACAGTCAACTCGGGCAGGGACAAATACCATACCTTTAACAGCTATGCCACGGACCGGATCGTGGACCACAAGGACATTGTGCTGGTAGATATCAGCGGTCATATTGACGGCTATGCATCGGACCTGACAAGAGTCATGTACCTGGGCCATACACCGCCGGAGCAGTATGTCCGGATGGCTGAGACCGCAAGAAACTGCGTCCATGCCGGATTTGACATGCTAAGGCCCGGAGTAAAGGTGTGGGAGATCAACCAGGCGATCGAGGGGTATCTCAGAGGATCCAGATACGGAAGTAACGTGGTACATTCCAGCGGACATTCCACCGGCCTTAATGTGACTGAGTATCCTAATATTAGTGATGACTGCCATGAGACGGTCCGGGCAGGCATGGTGTTTGCCCTTGAGAACGGGGTTTACCCCTATGATCTGGAAAAGGGGGCAGGGACCATATGGATCTCCTTCCGCATGGAGGATGAGGCACTGGTGACTGAAAATGGGGCGGAGTGGCTCTCTGGACCGGGGAAGGCACTTTATACAATGGGGGATTTTTGCTAAAACTGACAAAAGAAGGAGGTTACGAGTATGATCATCATCAAAGCGTTATTGCTGGCAATTGCAGCAAACCTGGCAAGCGGCAGGGTGTGGAGCCCGGTCACATGGCCCTTCTGTTACCCGCTTATCAACGGCACCGTGGTTGGTTTTATTCTGGGGGATCCGCTTCTGGGACTGATGGCAGGCGCCACCATTAACCTGGCGTACATAGGGTGGATATCCGCCGGAGGGACCATGCCCTCCAATATCGGCATAGCTGGTGTGTACGGAACAGCCATTACCATACTGGCTAAGGCCACGCCGGAACTGGCCATAACCCTGGCCATACCCATCGGTCTGCTGGGCGTTCTCTTGTGGAACCTGCAGATGACCCTTAACGTATTCTGGGTCCATCGTCTGGACGCCAATGCCGAGAAGGGGGAGATAAACAAAATATTCTTTAACGCATGGCTGTTTCCGCAGCTGACCGCCCTGGTGGTCAACGGCACGCCGGCATTTATCCTGATGTTCCTTGGCGGAGAGTTCTTTAACCGTCTGTTAAACCAGATTCCCCAGGCATTTGTCAACGCCCTGAGCGTTACCGGCAATCTTCTTCCTGCCCTGGGTGTCGCAATGCTCTTAAACTATCTGGGAAAGAAAAAAATGATCCCGTTTTTTGTGATCGGTTTTTTCCTGACCACGTTTCTGGACCTGGGTATCATGGCTATCGCCATTCTGGGCGGGTGTGTGGCTGTAATCGTATACTATGCATCTACTGAAAAGGCAGCTGAGGAGTACGAGGATATTCCCGAGGAGGAACCCAAGACAGAACTGAAGATCCGCCTTAGAAAGTCAGATTTGATAAAGCACTGGCTCATTGGCCTTGGGGCAGAGGTGGGGTATAATTATGAGAGAATGCAGGCGTCCGGCAACGTGCTGGCCATGCTGCCTGTGATCCGGCGGCTGTACACGGACCCGGAGGATATAAAGGCTGCCCTGAAACGGTATCTGGTATTCTTTAACACTGAGCCGTCTTTTATCGGCAATATCATTCCCGGCATCTGCGCCTCCCTTGAGGAGGAGCGGGCAAACGGAGCCGACATTTCGGATGAGATGATCAACGGCTTACGGATGCATTCGGCATTCTGGGCTTAATGGTGATCGGTGCAATGGGCGCCCAGAAGGTTCTGGTCTACATCCCATTGCAGATCACAGTGGGGCAGACAACGGTTATTTTCCAGGATGTCCTCAATGGTCTCCTGCCAAATATGCTGCCCTTTGGCCTGATTATTGGCACATGGATGCTGCTTAAGAAAAAGGTTTCGCCCATCATGGTGGTGCTGATCCTGATGCTGGTGGGGATCGTGGGATATTATATCGGTATCCTGGGACTTGCGGCCTGATGACCGGCGGGGAGTAGAAATTAAAACCGGGAGTATAAAACCGGGAATATAAAACCGGGGATGCCAGATTGTACGGCGTCCCCGGTTTTGTAACATTTTAATTTGATTATATCTTCTGCTTACTCTCCAAACACTGCCTTATAGTCAGCCTGGAACTTGGCAATGCCCTGGTCGGTCAGAGGATGCTTGGTCATCTGAGCCAGTACGCTGTAAGGAACCGTTGCAATGTCAGCCCCTGCCTTTGCGCAGTCGATCACATGAATAGGATTGCGGACGCTGGCAGCAATGATCTCTGTCTCAATGTTGTGCATCTGGAAGATCTCAGTGATATCATAAATCAGGTCAATACCAGGCATGGAAATGTCATCCAGACGTCCCAGGAAAGGAGATACGTAGGAAGCGCCCGCCCTTGCAGCCAGCAGGGCCTGTGCAGCGGTAAATACCAGGGTCACATTGGTCTTTATGCCCTCAGCGTTCAGAACCTTGACAGCCTTTAATCCTTCAATGGTCATGGGGATCTTAACAACCATGTTGGGATGGATGGCAGCGATCTCCCGTCCTTCTTTGATCATGCCTTCTGCGTCAACTGTGGTAGCCTTAACCTCGCCGCTGATGGGGCCGTCCACGATCGAGGTGATCTCTTTGATGACCTCTGCGAAATCCCTGCCCTCTTTTGCGATCAGGGACGGATTGGTGGTAACGCCGCAGATAATGCCCATATCATTGGCTTTTTTGATGTCTTCTACATTGGCTGTGTCAACAAAAAATTTCATAGTAAATACCCTCCTGAATGATCCCGGACAGGTTTTCCTGCCCTCACCTTTATATTTTCTAAGTGTATTATATCGCATATACCCACAATGTCAAGCAAAATATTGCAAAAAAATGCGTTAATATGCGATTTTAACAGAAGAGAAACGGAAAAATAGAAAATAACACTTTGAAAAACGCAGAAATAACGCAAAGTCCGGCAAACAGATGCGTTATATCTATATAAAGTCCAATCCCTTATTCTTATAATCCACAGCCATCTCCCCCGAGACATCATTGTCCGTGATCAAGGTGGTGAAGGCTTCGATCCCGCACACATGGTATCTGGATACGGTGTTCAGCTTAATGGGATTGACCAGGGCGATCACGCGCCTGGATGTCTCGATCAGCTGGCGCTTGATGCTGACCTCATCCGGGTAAGGAATGGTCATGCCGTACTCGGGATGGATGGCGTACACACCCATAAAACACAGGTCCGGATGGTAGAGGGACGCCTGGCTGGCAGCTGTTTCGCCCACATTGGTCATGGATTCCTTCAGGAGATTCCCGCCCAGGACGATCACATTCACCTGCTCTTTCATGGAACAGGCATGGGCAATGGAGTAGCTGTTGGTGAGCACGGTTAGTTTCAGGCCGTTGGGGATGTTCTTGGCAAACTGGAGGTTGGTGCTGCTGCCGTCAATGGCCACCAGCTGGTCCTGCTCCAGAAAGCCCAGGGCTTTTGACACCAGACGCTGCTTCAGCTCAATGTCCGTGGTCTCCCGGTCAAAGAAATTGATCACCGGACGCTCCATGGGGATGGCGCCTCCAAATACGCGCTTTACCTGTCCCTTCTGATCCAGATCCAGCAGGTCCCTGCGGATGGTATCCTCGGATACACCCAGCTCCACGGCCAGACGGCTGACCACCACCTTGCCGGAGGAGTGGAGCTTGTTTAGTATCAATGCTTGACGTTCTTCTTTTAACATATTATCTATTCCTTTCCAGCAAAATATTGCAGAAATGCGCAAAAAAAAGCTGTTTCCAGTACTATTATACTGAAAACAGCCGCAACCTTCAATAGACAATCTCATAAAACAGGCATTGAAAACAGCCTGGAACCTGCGATGGAGTTTGCATTGCAGGGGTTTACAGTATTCTGGGAAACAAGTATAATGTAGTGGTAAAAGGACCAGGGCAAAACCGTGGGTCCCCTTGTCCGCTGAGGGTAAGTAAAAGGCAGAGATAGAAAAGAGGTAATAAGATGAAGAAATTGGAAGAGTATGTGAGAAGCATACCGGATTTTCCGGAGCCGGGAATCATTTTCAGGGATGTGACCAGTATCCTTCAGGATGCGGATGGGCTGCATCTGGCAGTGGACAGCCTGATCCATATGGTGGAGGACCTGGACTATGATGTGGTAATTGGGCCGGAGTCCAGGGGATTTATCTTCGGGGTACCGGTAGCTTATGCACAGCATAAGAGCTTTGTGCCTGTGCGCAAACAGGGTAAGCTTCCCTGCGAGACCATTTCCATGGATTATGAACTGGAGTACGGAACCGCCACCATCGAGATCCACAAGGATGCCATCAAGCCTGGCCAGAGAGTGGTGATCGTGGATGACCTTATAGCCACGGGAGGCACCACTGAGGCGATCATAAAGCTGATCGAACAGCTGGGGGGCGTGGTTGTGAAGATCTGCTTTGTAATGGAACTTGCCGGACTGAACGGGCGGGAGCACCTGAAAGGTTATGATGTGGATTCCGCTATTATATATGAAGGAAAATAGATCAGTGTATGCGGATATCTGCAGATAATCTAAAAAGCCTTTCCCGTTTAAGTGGGAAGGCTTTTTTCGTGTGCCGTTTTTTTGCTGCCGCCCGGGCCAATAGTTTATAAAAGAACGGACAGATCCACCTGACTGTCATTTAAGGTCTGTTCAATGACGCTTTTCTTTTGAAGAAGTGTCTTTAAGATCAGTTCTTCCTTCCGGCTGGTGAAACGGAAGGCCGGGGTGCTGATACTCAAAGACGCGATCACCGCCCCATTCCGGCAGATGGGAACCGCCCGGCACTGCACATCCAGGTAGCTTTCCTCATCGTCACAGGCAAATCCCTTGTGTTTTACATCTGACAGCTCTTTCATCAATACATTAAAGTTTGTTATGGTCTTAGGCGTCAGGGGCTTTAAGCCTTCGGGATACAGCTGCTCTATCTCATCAATGGAATACTGGATCAGCATACATTTGCCAAGGGCCGTGGCATAGGCAGGAAATGTGGTTCCGATGGAGGACACCATCCGTATTTTCTCAGTGGAATCCGCTTTTAACAGATAGTTGACATTGGGACCGTCCAGGGTTGCAAAGTAGCAGGTTTCGGAACAGATGGAAACAATGTCATCCATGATCCGGCGGACATATTTCAGGATATCAAACTTTTCCAGGTATTCGTTTCCGATTTTGTACAGGGCGGATCCAAGGGCATAGGTGTGGGATGCGGGATCGTATATAATAAATTTCCTGGCAAGCAGGGTGTATATAATGGGATTCATGCTTGTCTTGGGCGCATCCAGATGCTGGCAGATCTCTGTAAGCGTGGCAGGCTGTTTCCTGGAAGCGAGGTATTCTAAAACCTCTAAAGCGCGGTTAACGGCATTATGTATGTTCATGGCAGGCTCCCTTTCGCAATATGTTTTCTATTATTTCTTCTCAATTATAACGCATATACGCTATCTTTTACAAGATGAAGTTTTAAATGAAATCATTACATGGACCATATTAACTTATATAAAGCTGAATAACGTATATAAGTTAATATAAATAGATAAAATACAAAAAATTATCTGATCTGTAGATTTTTATTTGGTATATTTACAAAAAAATCAGGGTGTGCTATCATCAATATAGGTCCTAAATAGATTCTATATAACGTATATACGTCAATAAGAAACAATGGTAAAAAGGAGAAGGCATAAAATGAAAATTATGAAAACCATCAATAAGATTCCAGCAGGACTGATGATAGTCCCTCTCTTTATGGGAATTTTAATCAACACCTTTTGCCCCCGGGTTTTGCAGATCGGGTCGTTTACTACAGCCACATTTTCCAATGCCGGTGCGGCTTCGTTTATGGGAGTGCAGCTGCTTGGCATTGGCACCATGTTAAAATTCAGGGATATGCCCCAGGTTTTAAAAAGAGGAGGCGTACTGCTCCTGTCCAAGTTTTTGGCGGGCGTGGTGATCGGCTTGACCATCAATGCCATATTTGGCGACAAGGGACTGTTTGGACTGACAGCATTGGCATTGATCAGCGCTATCACAAACAGTAACGGCAGTGTTTACACGGCCCTTATGACAACCTATGGTGACAAAACAGACTGTGCCGCAGTAAGTATGCTGACCTTTAACGATGGCCCCTTCCTGACCCTGGTTGCCTTGGGAGCTTCCGGTCTGGCAAACATTCCCCTGATGTCGCTGGTGGCCGTGCTGGTTCCCCTGGTGGTGGGCATGATCCTGGGCAATCTGGATGAGGACTGCAACAAGTTTTTTGCACCTCTTGTGGGTTTGATGGTTCCTTTTGTGGGATTGACATTGGGCGGATCCATTAATCTGATGAATATTGTAAAGGGCGGGCTTCCCGGTATCATCCTAGGGCTCCTTGCCATGTGTATCGCCGGTCCATTTACCGTATTCTGCGACCGTAAGATTTCCAAACGCAGCGGTTATGCCGGGCTGGCGGTTTCCACCATTGCAGGCAATTCCATTGCCACCCCGGCAGCGGTCGCGCTTATTGATCCGGCCTGGCAGCCCTATGTGGCCGAGGCAACCACGCAGATTGCGGCGGCGGTGGTGGTAACGGCCATTGTGATCCCCATTGCAACCAGCGCCTGGATCAAGCGGTTTGGAAGTCCCAAGAATCCGGTGAATGGACATGCCGGTGAAGTATGGTAAAATAGGAGACAGACAGGGGTAAACAGGAGACAGATAAATGAGAGGAGAAAAGACATGTATAATGCGTTAATTGTTGAAAAAAACGATGATGTGGCCGTGGTACTGGAGGCCATCCATGTGGGGGACAAGGTTACATACCGGTATGGTGATGAGGAACGCAGTGTGGTATCTCTCAGCGAAGTTCCGGTCTATCACAAGGTGGCGGTGCGCGATATCAAAAGGGGGGACCATATTCTCAAGTACGGCGAGAAATTGGGAGTTGCGACCCAGGATATTAAGCTGGGCGAACATGTGCATGTACAGAACCTGGACAGTGAACGGGAAGACTTATAAGCAGGAGGAGAAAGATCATGAAAGATACATTTTACGGATATAAAAGGCCGGACGGCAGAGTGGGGATCAGGAACAATGTACTGATCCTGCCGGCCAGCATCTGCGCATCGGATGTGTGCCGTATGGTAAGTGATGCGGTTCCGGGAACCGTATCCTTTAACAATCAGAATGGGTGTTCCCAGACAGAGAAGGATTTTAAGTATACGCTGGACGTGCTGGCTGGATTTGCGGCAAATCCCAACATCTACGCCACGGTAGTCATTTCTCTGGGATGTGAGGTGGCGCAGATGGATATTGTGGTGGAGGCCATTGAAAAGCTGACCAATAAGCCCATGAAAACCCTGATCATCCAGAAAGAGGGCGGAACCATCAAAACCATGGAAAAGGCGGTCCGCTACGCGCGTGAATTTGTGATCGAGGCCTCCATGCTGACCAGGGAGGAAGCCCCCATCTCAGCGCTGCGCATCGGGACAAACTGCGGCGGGTCTGATCCCACCTCCGGACTGGCGGCCAACCCGGTGGTGGGCGGGGTCAGCGATATGCTGGCAGAGCGCCGGGCAGTGTCTGTTCTCTGCGAAACCACGGAGCTGATCGGCGCAGAGCATATCCTGGCAGCCCGTGCAAAGGACGAGACGGTGAAAAACAGGATCTATGAGATCATCAACCGCTATGAGGAGAGCATCCGGATCGTTGGTGAGGACATGCGGGGAGGGCAGCCCTGTGAGGGTAATAAGCGCAGCGGCATCACCACTATTGAGGAGAAGACTCTGGGCTGTATCCACAAGGGCGGCCACAGCACCATTATGGAAGTGATCGACTATGCCCAGGAACCCACACAAAAGGGCCTTGTGATCATGGACACGCCTGGAAATGACGCTGCTTCCGTGGCGGGACTGGCAGCCGGAGGATGTCAGATGGTCCTGTTTACAACCGGCATGGGAACTCCCACAGGAAATCCCATTGCCCCCGTATACCGCCTTACGGGCAATAAATTCACCTTTGCCAATATGGAGGACAATATTGACTTTGACGCCAGCGGCGTATTATCCGGAACAGCAACCATTGAGGAGCTTTCCATAGAACTGTTTGAGGAGATGTTAAATGTGGCAAACGGCAAGCTGACCAAATCCGAAAGCCTTGGCTTTAAAGAGATTGCCATTATGCGGGCATGTAATTACTTATAAATATGTGATTGGAGCAATGAAAGAAGGGTACAGGATATGATAAACAGATTTTTGGAAAAAACAAGGGCCGGGGAACTTACGGTGGGGACCTTTTTTGAGATGGGCCATGCAGCGGTGGGGGAAGTGATCGGCCAGACTGAGCTGGATTACTTTATTATCGACTGCGAACACGGTCCCTATGATATCGAAAGCGCAGGGGATGTGATCCGTGCCGCGGAGGGCGTCAGCGGGGGGAAGGTAACCCCCTTTGCCAGGAGCAGGGACAGTGGGAGGGCTTCCATTCTAAAATTGCTGGATATTGGCGCAAAGGGGATCATCATTCCCCATGTGCAGTCCCTGGAGGAAGCAAAAAAGATTGTGGAATACGGAAAATATTTTCCTGTAGGAGACCGTGGCGTGGCTGTGAGCCGTTCTGTAAAATACGGCCTGGGCCATGAGACGGACCAGGGTACAAAGGCCTGGTTTGAGGAGTGCAATGAGAAAGAACTCCTGATACCCCAGTGCGAGACAGTGGGATGCCTGGATCAGATCGAGGAGATCATGGCGCTGGATGGGATTGACGGAATTTTTGTGGGTCCCTATGATCTGAGCGCGTCCATGGGGATCCCGGCGGAATTTGACAGTCCAAGGTTTTTAGAAGCCATTAAAAGGATCATCAGGGCGGTAAAGGCAGCAGGAAAATTCGGGATCATATATGTGGATGATGAGACAACAGCTGCCCAGAGGTATGCACTGGGGTATAACAGCGTTACCATACAGCTGGATTCCACGGTTTATTTCAGAGCCCTGAATAAGATGGCGGATGAAGTCCGTAAGGCTGTAAGGTTATGAGGACATTTCCGGTCTGGATGAAATACGTACGTGAAGCAGGTCTGCCAACCACCCTTTCAGAGGAAAATGCAGACGAAGGCCGGTTGGAGGAACTGGCAGCTAAATGCACCATGGACGGACCGGTTGGAGGTCTGGAAAAGCTTGGAAAGGAAGATGTGGTACGTATCCTCAACCTTGCCCGTTAGAAGAATACTAAGTGTCACATAAGAAACAGCCGGGAGCTACCAGTAAAATGCTGGTCAGCTCCCGGCTGTCCTTTGATAACTCCCCCTCCCGGCGGGATTATACCGGGCATGTATGGCGGGTCCGGGCACTGACCTCCAAGGCGGACCGAAGGTTTTTTTTCGTGCCCAAGGGGTGAAAAAAAGCCCGGATAATTCCTTGAACAAAGTATCTGTCCGTAGTACAATAGTAATATTATTATAATGACGAAACGGTAAAGGAGTATGCCGAATGGGACAAAAGAGGGCTGTATTCATAGCGGCGGCATGTGCATTATCAATTTCCATGGTGCTGGGGGCATGTTCAAAGGAAACGGCAGCGGATCGTGAGCCGGCTGTCCAGGAGGAGAATATGAAGCTGGTATTCTGGCATTATTATAATGATGCCCAGAAGAAGTATCTGGACCAGCTGATACAGGAATACAATGATACGGAAGGAGCAAAACGCCATGTGACCGTGGAGGCATACAGCCAGGGCTCTATCGGAGACTTGACCAACAAGATAGATCTGGTGCTCAACGGCTCCACCAATGATGTGGAGATGGCTAACATGTCCCTGGCTTACAGGGATATGGTAGTGGGCGTGGTGCATAATAACAATGAAAAGCTGGTGGATGTGGGAGAATATCTTACAGAGGATGAACTGGCCCGGTATAACCAGGCATACCTGGAAGAGGGATATATCGGGGACCGTCTTTATATCCTTCCCCTGGCAAAGTCCACGGAGCTGCTGCTCATGAACCAGACCCGTCTGGATGAATTTTTAGAGGCCAATCCCCAATATTCTGTTTCAGGCATGGCCGACTGGGACAGCCTGGAGGAGATGGCGGAGGGATATTACAAATGGACCGATGACATGACCCCTGACCAGGAAGGAGACGGAAGCCCCTTTATCGGACTGGATAACCTTGCCAATTATTTTATTGCCATGAACCATGCCATGGGTTCCGACATTTACCACTACGACCAGGAGGGAAAACTGGTCATAGACCTGGAAGAGGAGTATGTCAAGCGCCTGTTCCTCAACTACTATATACCGTTTACCAAGGGGTATTACGGGGCCAGCGGCAAGTACAGGAGCGATGACCTGAAGCAGTCCATACTTGCGGGATACATTGGCTCCTCTTCCAGCGTGCTCTATTTCCCGGATGAGGTGGCGGATGCCAATGAAGACATGGTGCCCATTGAGATGGGAGTATATAAATATCCGGTACTGTCCGGCTGCAGGGAAACCGCCATCCAGCAGGGAGCCGGTGTGGTTGTCTTTAACCGGAGCGGGGAAGAGAACAGGGCCAGCATGGATTTTATCCGCTGGCTGACAGTGGACAGGGGGTTTGAACTGGCCTCATCCATGTCTTATATGCCGGTCAGTGATGAGCCTATCACCCAGGAACAGAAGGACCTGGTGGAAAGTCCTAAGGTTTTAAAGGGTCTTGAGGCGGGACTTGAACAGAGCAATACTTACCAGATGGTATATGGTTTTGATTTTGAGAATTCCTATGATGTGAGGACGGAGCTGAACGACTGCCTGAGCATTGCGCTCAGCCAGGGGCGCCAGGAGTTTCTGGATCTTGTAAACGGGGGAATGACCCCGGAGGAAGCCGCAGAGTCCATGGATTACGATGGAAAAGCTGAACTGTTCTATGAACAGGTGAGGGAAATTTTTGGCCAGTAATATCCGGTAATGCGGTTGCCTGTCGGAATGGAGATTCGTCCTATGAAAAAACGTTTGTTAAGCAACAGGGTGAGGAATGCCATCCTTATGGCGATCCTGCTGCAAAGCATCATATTTGGGATCGGTTTGGTGATAACCGGGACGTTCTCCGGTACAGCCAACCGTCCTTATAAGGTTATGGAGTCCCAGGTGGCTGAAAAGAATTCCCTTTTATCCAGTTACATGAATAATGTGCTTCTTCTGGCAAACACCATGGAGAAGGAACTGGCCAAGATGACGGACGAGGTAGAGATCCAGAACAGGCTTGTGGATAACCTGAACCATGCGTCCTCATCGGACGGTATTTTCTACATTGACCTGGACGGCAGGGAAGCCCTGGTCCTGCATGACGGGGAGCCGGACATCTATTCATCCACCTATGGGGATATCAGCTGTACCATCGGCCGTACCCAGAGCAGTTATCCCATTGCCCTTTCCAAGGACTGGCGCCCAAAACTCACGGATCAGGAGTGGGGGATGGTGGAGCAGTTCTGGGAAAATAAAGGAAATGGCGGCACCTGGTTTTTTACCAGCGAGCGCCTGTACTATGTGCTGAGCCAGGAGTCCAGCAGGGGCAGAAGGATCATGGGTCTGGAGATCAGCAGCGACATGCTGGATTCCTGCCTTAAACTGGATAATCCGCCCTATCAGGGGATGACCATGCTGCTGCTGTCGGATGAGTCGGTCCGCTTCAGCCTGGATCAGACCTTTGAAGGGACCGGATACGATCTTGAAGAAAAGACAGGGTATATATCCCTGACCAATAATGGAGTTGGCTATGACGGCGTGCGCAGTGCCCTTCAGACCTACGGGTATATGTACGGCGGGGCTGTCTATGTGGCTGCCGTGTGCCACCATTCGGAGCTGACAGCCCTGTCCCAGTCCACCATTCTCATGGTGGCGGGCGTGTACCTTCTGTCCATTTTTATAGCCATTATTTTTTCCTATATTGCCATATATATGGTGCTTAAGCCCATACAGCGGCTTCAGGAGGATATCGCCTGCCAGAAGCCGGAGGAGGTCCATTTCAGGGAAAGCGGTATTGTGGAGATTGACAGGATCCATCAGGCCCTGAACGACATGGCTGATAAACTGGAGCAGAGTTATTCCAGGTATTCCTTTACCATGGAATCAGCAGGGGATAATGTGGGCAGCTTTGAATACCAGGAGAAAGGGGGAAGGGTCAAGGTAAGCCCTTCTGTCAGGATCCTTTTGGGCATCCCGGCGGACAGCAGGGAGCCGGTGAATGAGATAGACTATGACAAGTGGAGCCGCATTCTCGGCAGCTTGGAACAGATCGAGGAACTGGAGGACGGGTATGCCTTTACTGACATTTACGGTGACAGGCGGGCTGTGACCATCCGCCAGCGCAGGGAGGAGCACGGCGTATTTGGCCTGGTAATCGATAAGACAGATGCCTATAATGAGATCGTGCGTCTCAGGAACATTTCCCAGCACGATCAGCTTACCGGACTTTATAATTCCTCCTACCTGAAAAAGGAAGGACAGAAGATACTGGATGAAAATGCAAACCGGGTAAATGCCCTGGTATTCTGTGACCTGGACAATTTAAAGTATATCAATGACAACTTTGGCCACGAGATGGGAGACCGTTACCTGAAGGCCATGGCCGATCTTTTGACCTCCATGACCCAGGGGGAGCAGTGTATTGCGGTCCGTCTGTCCGGTGACGAGTTCGTACTGTTTTTCTACGGATATGACAACAGGGATGTCATTGAGCAGAAAGTGCGGGATGGATACGCGGGCCGGCCTTCCCTGAGGCTTCCTGACGGTACGGACCACAGGATCAACGCTTCCATTGGGCTTGCCTATGCCCAGAGGGAGACGGAGAGCATGGACGGCCTGCTAAACCGTGCCGACCGCGCCATGTACCGGGTAAAACATGGTGAGAAAAACGGTATAGCGATATATGACAAGTCAGATGAGGCGGGGCCGGCATAGGCCCCGTCAAGCTTTTTTCTATACTCCCCTTGCTTTTTTGCATAAAAAAAATTATAATGTATTTTGACTATCCATAGGAAAAGGTGACCGCAGATATGGCAAATGAGGGAACAAAAGAAAAACTGGATATCGAATTGGAAGCTCCGGCTGACTTTACAAGTCCTGAGGAGCTGTACCTGGATCTGATCAAAACCATCCGTAAATACCACCCGTCCGATGATATAACAATGATTCAAAAGGCATATAAGATTGCAGACGAAGCCCATAAGGAACAGAGGCGCAAGTCAGGCGAACCTTATATCATCCATCCGCTTTGCGTGGCCATTATACTGGCCGACCTGGAGATGGACAAAGAAACCATTGCTGCCGGGCTTCTTCATGATGTGGTTGAGGATACGATCATGACCCTGGATCAGCTGACCAAGGAGTTTGGTTCAGAGGTTTCATTTTTGGTGGACGGCGTTACAAAGCTGACACAGCTGAACTGGGACAAGGACAAGGTGGAGATCCAGGCAGATAATCTGCGCAAGATGTTCCTGGCCATGGCTAAGGATATCCGTGTGATTATAATCAAACTGGCCGACCGGCTGCACAATATGCGCACCGGACAGTACTGGAAGCCGGAAAAGCAGAAGGAAAAGGCCAGGGAGACCATGGAGATCTATGCCCCCATTGCCGACCGTCTGGGTATTTCCAAGATTAAGATTGAGCTGGATGACCTGTCACTTAAGTTCCTTAAGCCGGAGGTGTATTATGATCTGGTGGAGAAGGTGGACCTGCGCAAGGATGCCAGGGAGACCTTTGTACAGGAGATTGTGGATGAAGTAAAGAGCCATATGAAGGAAGCTGGCGTGGAAGCCACGGTAGGCGGAAGGGTCAAGCATTTCTTTAGTATTTATAAGAAGATGGTGAACCAGAATAAAACTCTGGATCAGATATATGATCTGTTTGCAGTGAGGATCATGGTGGAGACAGTGAAGGACTGTTACGCGGCCCTTGGCGTGATCCACGAAATGTATAAGCCCATACCGGGCCGTTTTAAAGACTATATAGCCATGCCCAAGCAGAATATGTACCAATCGCTGCACACCACCCTGATCGGGGGCAACGGGCAGCCCTTTGAGATACAGATCCGCACCTATGAGATGCACAGGACTGCGGAGTACGGTATTGCAGCGCACTGGAAGTACAAGGAGAGCGGCAGCGGACAGGTGCAGGCCGGCAGCGAGGAGGCAAAGCTCAGCTGGCTGCGCCAGATCCTGGAGTGGCAGCGGGATACGGACGACTCCAAGGAGTTTCTGAGCATGGTCAAGGGAGATCTGGATCTGTTCTCAGACAGCGTGTACTGCTTTACCCCGTCAGGTGATGTGAAGACACTTCCCAGCGGCTCCACCCCCATCGATTTTGCATACTGTATACATAGTGCAGTGGGGAATAAGATGGTGGGAGCCAGGGTGAACGGAAAGCTGGTACCCATTGAATATGTGATCCAGAACGGCGACCAGCTGGAAATCATCACGTCCCAGAATTCCAAGGGACCCAGCCGTGACTGGCTGAACATTGTTAAGAGCACCCAGGCCAAGAACAAGATCAACCAGTGGTTTAAGAACCAGATGAAGGAAGATAACATTGTCAGGGGCCGGGACGCCATTGAGCGTTATTGTAAGACAAAGGGTATTAACTGGTCGGATATCAGCAAACCGGAATTCATGGAAAAGGTAATGAACCGGTATGCATTTAAGGACTGGGAATCCGTTCTGGCATCCATTGGACATGGCGGCATGAAAGAGGGCCAGGTCATCAACAAGATGATGGAGGAACGGGAAAAGAAGATCAAACGCGAGATCACGGATGAGGATGTGCTTAAGGGGATCGCGGACACGGCTGGAAGGTCCGGCGAGGCCACGGTGCGAAAGTCCAAAAGCGGCATCGTGGTCAAGGGGATCCATGACCTGGCCGTGCGTTTTTCCAAGTGCTGTAATCCCGTGCCCGGGGATGAGATCGTGGGTTTTGTCACCAGGGGACGGGGCGTGTCCATCCACCGCACGGACTGCATCAATATCATCAACCTGCCTGAGGATGAGCGGGGCCGGCTGATTGATGCTGAGTGGCAGGTGGCGGAAGGGGCTACCTGCAATGAGCAGTATTCCACTGAGATCAAGATCTTTGCCAACAACAGGATCGGTATGTTTGCGGACATTTCCAAGGTGTTTACCGAGAAGCAGATCGACATTACTTCCATGAATGTGAGGACCAGCAAACAAGGTAAGGCAACCATTATCATGACATTTGATATACACGGTACCGAGGAACTGAACAGGCTTACAGACAAGATACGCCAGATCGAGGGCGTTCTGGATATTGAGAGGACCACGGGCTAGGGTGTGGATGAATATTCATCCGGCCCGGGGAGCCGGTGCCAATTCGCCGAGGCGGATGGAAGCCAGGCAGATTGAAGCCAGGAGGAGAGGGGGAAGGATATGAGTGATATGCGGGTTAAGACATGTGTGCTGGGAGCAGTGAGCACCAATTGCTACCTGGTTTACAATGAGGGCACCAAAAAAGCCGTGATCGTGGACCCGGCGGATAATGCCCAGTTTATCCTGAACAAATGTAATGAGCTGGGGATCACCCCGGAAGCCATTCTTCTGACCCATGGGCATTTTGACCATATCATGGCTGCGGAGGATGTGCGCCGTTCATTTCATATTAAGATTTACGCCTCTGAGACAGAGGACGCAATGCTGTCCGATTCCGGCCTGAACCTTTCAGGGGGATGGGCGGGAAAGCAGACCAGTTTCCATGCAGACGTGCTCCTTAAGGATGGGGATGAGCTGGAACTCATCGGTTTCCGGTGGAAGGTGATCGAGACTCCGGGCCATACCACTGGCTCTGTGTGCTATTATGTGCCGGAGGAAGAAGTGGTGTTTTCAGGTGACACCCTGTTTTGCGAATCCTATGGGCGGACGGATCTGCCTACAGGAAGCAGCAGCCAGATGGTGTCCTCCCTTCTGGATAAGGTCTTTGCGCTGCCGGATGATACCATGGCATATCCGGGGCATGGGGACACCACCACCATTGGGTATGAGAAAAAGAACAATCCCATTGCATTTTACAGATAACGAAAGCAGGACTGATATGATTGGATTATTAATACAGGATAACGCATATGAACAGGACATCAGAGAACTTCTGATGTCCTTTTATCCGGGGGAACTATACGCCCATGAATTAAAGGATGATCTGGAATTTTATGTGGAGACAGCGCTGGGGGATGGGACGATCTCCGTCATCATATGGGAAAAGGATGGAGAAAAGGAAGCTGGCAGTGACGGCAGCGGGGATATCACCTGGAAACCGGTCATGAGCCGTACCGGGACATCGGATCTGTCCGATCATCTGGCCACTAAAAATGTGGTGAAAAAGATGTTTTACCAGATGCTGGTGGAGCGCACGAAAAAAGAACTTCCCTGGGGATCCCTGACCGGTATCCGTCCCACCAAGATCGCCCTTACAAGGCTGGAGGAGGGCTGGAGGGAACAGGATATCCGCTCCTTTATGAAGGAGACTTATATGGCCAGTGATGAGAAGATCGACCTAAGTATTGAGATCGCTGCCAGGGAAAAAAAGCTGTTGGAACCCCTTGACTACGATCGGGGGTACAGTCTGTACGTGGGAATCCCTTTCTGTCCCACCACCTGTCTGTACTGTTCCTTCACCTCATTCCCCATCAGCAAGTGGACAGGGCGTACTGGTCTTTATCTGGAAGCCCTGTTTAAGGAACTGGAGTACACGGCAAAGAAAATGCAGGGCAGGCCCCTGGATACCATCTATTTTGGGGGAGGCACCCCTACAGCCCTTCCGGCAGAGGATATAGATGCAATATTATGTAAACTTGAGCAGCTGTTTGATAAGGAACATGCCCTGGAATTTACAGTGGAAGCAGGGCGCCCCGACAGTATTACGGAGGAAAAGCTGAAGGTACTGCGGGATCACGGCATTACCCGTATCTCCATCAATCCCCAGACCATGAACCAGAAGACGCTGGAGCTGATCGGACGCCGCCATTCCGTGGAAATGGTGAAAGAGCGGTTCATCATGGCCAGGGAGCTGGGATTTGACAATATTAATATGGATCTGATCATGGGCCTTCCTGAGGAGGACCTGGATGATGTGCGCTACACCCTGGAGGAAGTCAGGAAGCTGGCTCCGGACTCCCTGACGGTCCATTCCCTGGCCATTAAGCGGGCAGCCCGTCTTCACATGTTCAAAGAACAGTATGAGGGCCTGAAGATCAGCAACACGCCTGAGATGATCGATCTAAGCGCCGCCTGTGCCAGGGAGATGGGTATGGAACCGTATTACCTTTACCGCCAGAAGAACATGGCCGGCAATTTTGAGAACGTGGGCTACTCCCTTCCCGGGAAGGCATGCATATACAATATCCTTATCATGGAGGAGATGCAGACCATTGTTGCCTGCGGCGCCGGCACCACCACAAAGGTGGTATTCCCCTCGGAGAACAGGCGGGAACGGTGTGAGAACGTGAAGGAAGTGGAGCAGTATATAAGCAGGATTGATGAGATGATAGAGCGGAAGGAACGGATCCTGGATCCTTTTACATCCAGATAGTCCGGAACAGATGAGAAATTCCGCCTGTGTGGCCCTGCTTTGCGAGAGATCCATGGGTGGATTTAAACTGAAAAAAATTTTGATGACTGAGGAGGTACTTCCCGTATGGGGAGTGCCTTTTTGTTTTTTTCAGGATAATGGTCTGAGGTATTGGTCTGAGGTATTGGCCTGAGGTATCAGTTTGAGATATCAGCCTCCAATTTGCGATGATTTGGTGTTATCTATTCAATTTTGGACAAGATAAGTATAAAATATGTAATTACAAATTGTGAATAGGAGGAATTATATGGAGGGAAATGTAATTGCAAGAAGTGACCTGACGGAGTTTAAAAATTATCTTCGTGACAGGGAGCGATCTGTGAGGACCATTGATAAGTACTGCAGGGATGTCGCTGCCTTTATGGGCTATGCCGGCGCCAGCCAATGCGTTACAAAGGAAGTGGTAATAGGCTATAAGAGACATTTGCAGGAGACATATAAAATAACCAGCGCCAATTCCATGCTGGCCGCGCTGAACTGCTTTTTTCATTTTAAGGGCTGGGACGATTGCAGAGTGGGTCTGTTTAAGGTACAGAGACAGCTGATGGGCAGCGAGGACCGCAAACTTACAAAGGAGGAATACAAAAGGCTGATCAAGGCGGCCTGGAGCAGTGAGAACAAACGGCTGGCCATGATCATGGAGACCATAGGAAATACGGGAATACGCGTAAGCGAGCTTTCTTTTATCACGGTAGAGTCACTGTATACCGGCCGGGTGGAAATATACAATAAAGGAAAATGCCGGACGATCTTTATCATAAAGGAACTGCGCCGCCTGCTTTTGGAGTATTGCAGGGAACGGAATTTGTCGTCAGGCCCTGTATTTGTGACCTCAGGAGGAATGCAGATGAACAGAAGCAATATATGGTCGGAGATGAAAAAGCTTTGTACCAAGGCAGGGATTCCCAGACAGAAGGTATTTCCCCACAATTTAAGGCATTTGTTTGCCTACACCTATTATGGGATCGATAAGGATCTGGTACACCTGGCAGATATACTGGGGCATTCCAATGTTGAGACCACACGCATTTATACGGTTTCTACCGGGGAAGAACAGGAAGCAGTGATGAAGAAAATGAAAATGATCATTTGATGGATAAAACGACATAATACATATTATGTTTTACAAATACATAAAAACAGCGTATTATCTGTAACAATAAGCTGGTTTCCATGGATTTATTATATCACAAAACCGTGAGCAGGCAATATTTTTTTAAGGGAACTATCCAGACTCCTCTTGGGATCTCCCTGCAGAACCCTGCAGAACCGCGTAGAACCATGTAATACTGCCCAATGCCATGCAACACCATACAAAATACATGGTATGGGCAGCGTTATGTGGAAAGGGCCGGGGCCAAAAGGTGATAAAAAATACGACATAATATGTATTATGTAGTTACAATCTGCCTGGAATTTAATTTTTGTTTTGCGGTTTGTAAAAGCAGGTAAGGAGTCACGTATGATTAAATCAAACAAGGTGGAAGATGGTTACAGTAGGGAAGTGTGCAGCAGGGAAGATACAGGTTCCGCATTGCTGGAAGAACTCAGAGAGCTTTTAGGCTGCACATATTTATCGGATCTGAGAACCTGGTACTGGCAGTCGGTCCTTCGCCTGGTACTGGACCGGATACCCCGGGAAAAATACGGCCTGAAGTCATGGAATCAGGCCGCGGGCTATATTATGGGAAAAGGCATATCCTGTACCAGCTGCCAGGAGGCAAGGGAGGCCCTGACCGAGTATTCCTTACAGCGGCTGGAGGACCGGATGGATTGGAGGGAGGATGTACGTGGCGGCAGACACAAGTAATCTGAAAGTATGCGTCCGCGTCATGGGGGAAGCCCCAGGCCGCCCCTGCGCCATGGCTTCGGTCAGGGTCAGTGAAGGGGTTACCATATGCGGCATCCGTATTTACAGCAGCAGAGGTAGGCTGAGTGTTGTCTACCCGTATCTGAGAGAAGGGAAAAAACAAATGCCCGCTGTTGTGATCAGCGGGCCGGTTAAGCTGAAACTGACGGACCTGATCCTGGAGGCGTATGAGTATGAGAGAATGAGGTAGGTCCATATGGCGCGGGAGCTTACTGACGGGGCAGTCTGCAAAACGTTTATGTTTGCGCCAAAATCATAATCATACAGCACCAATATACAGCAGGACAGCCAAAATACAGGGCCGTCCTGCTGTATTGCTGCTTTATATGGGGAAAATTCCTTAAAACACTTGCAAAATCGTAAAAGTTATTTAAAATATAGGTATTGACTAAAATCAGAATGAAAGAATGGGAGAATGCATATGGCATTGGCGAAGAAACCGGTTACCGGTATGAAGGATATCACTCCTGCGGAAATGCAGATCCGCGAATATGTGATGGATCAGATCAAAGAGACTTACAGGGGTTTTGGATTTTCACAGATAGAGACCCCCTGCGTGGAGCATATAGAAAACCTGACCAGCAAACAGGGAGGGGATAATGAAAAGCTTATTTTTAAGATCCTGAAAAGGGGAGACAAGCTGAACCTGGAGACTGCTTCTGGGGAGAACGATCTGGTGGACAGCGGGCTGCGCTATGACCTTACCCTTCCTCTGTCACGCTATTATGCCAATAATGCGGCAAACCTGCCAAGCCCTTTTAAGGCCCTGCAGATGGGCAGCGTGTGGCGTGCCGACAGACCACAGAAGGGACGTTTCCGTCAGTTTGTACAGTGCGACATTGATATCCTGGGCGATCCAACCAGCCTGGCTGAGATTGAACTGATCCTGGCTACCACTGCGGCTCTGAGTAAGATCTGCCCGGACAATGCATTTACAGTCAGGATCAATGACAGGGAGATCTTAAAGGGAATGGCTCTGTACTGCGGATTCCCGGAGGATTCCATGGACCAGGTATTCATCACACTGGACAAGATGGACAAGATCGGCCTGGAGGGAGTGGAGAAGGAACTTTTAGAGTCCGGATACCAGAAGGAATGTGTTGACAAATATCTGGACATGCTCAAGAATGTGACCAGGAATGCGGATGGTGTGCGGGCCCTTGGCCAGAAGCTGGCAGATGTAATGCCCCTTGAGGTGAGCCGTAATCTGGCACACATTATGGACACGGTGACTGAGGTGTCTGAGGCTGATTTCGGCCTGGAGTTTGATCCGACCCTGGTGCGCGGCATGTCCTATTACACGGGAACGATCTTCGAGGTTTCCATGGAAGGATTCGGAGGTTCCGTTGCAGGCGGAGGACGCTATGATAAGATGATCGGAAAGTTTACAGGCATGGAGACACCGGCCTGTGGTTTTTCCATTGGATTTGAGCGGATCGTAACCATTCTTATGGACAATGGTTTCAAGGTGCCCGGAGCAGGAGAAAAGAAAGCGTATCTGTTTGAAAAGGGAGTGGACAGTATCACCCTGGCCGGCGTGATCAAAGAGGCCATGGAGGAGCGCAAAAAGGGCGCTCATGTGCTGGTTGCCCAGATGAACAAGAACAAGAAGTTCCAGAAGGAGCAGCTTGGAAATGAAGGTTATACGGAGTTTAAGGAATTCTACAAGGAAAGCTTGAAGAAATAAAGGAGATAATTATGGCAGAATCAATGATTGGGCTTAAGCGGTCCCACAGATGTACAGAAGTAACAACCGCTAATATCGGTCGGGAAGTGACCGTAATGGGATGGGTACAGAAAAGCAGGAACAAGGGCGGAATCATTTTCGTGGACTTACGGGACCGCTCCGGCATCCTGCAGATCATATTTGAAGAGAGCGATTGCGGTCCTGAGAACTTTGCAAAGGCTGAGAAGCTGAGAAGTGAGTTTGTCATTGCAGTGACAGGCCGTGTGGAAGCGCGTTCCGGTGCTGTGAATGAGAACCTGGCCACAGGCGCCATTGAAGTCAGGGCACAGTCCATGAGGGTGCTGGCGGAGTCTGAGACACCGCCGTTTCCCATTGAGGAGAATTCCAAGACCAAGGAAGAACTTCGCCTTAAGTACCGTTTCCTTGATCTGAGAAGGCCTGATATCCAGAGAAACCTGATTACACGAAGCAGGGTTGCCACCCTTACAAGGGCATTCCTTGCAGAGGAAGGATTCCTTGAGATAGAGACTCCCACCCTGATCAAGAGTACACCTGAAGGCGCACGTGACTATCTGGTGCCAAGCCGTGTACATCCCGGTTCCTTTTATGCGCTTCCCCAGTCACCCCAGCTCTTTAAGCAGCTCCTTATGTGCTCCGGCTATGACCGGTATTTCCAGCTGGCTCGCTGCTACAGGGACGAGGATCTAAGGGCTGACCGTCAGCCCGAGTTTACACAGATCGATATGGAGCTGTCCTTTGTGGATGTGGATGATGTTCTGGAGGTGAATGAGCGTCTTCTTAAAAAGCTGTTTAAGGAAATCTGTGATTTTGATGTACAGCTTCCCATCCAGCGTATGACATGGCAGGAAGCCATGGACCGTTTTGGCTCTGATAAGCCTGACCTGCGTTTTGGAATGGAGCTTAAGAATGTATCTGATGTGGTAAAGGACTGCGAGTTTGTTGTGTTTAAGGGCGCCCTGGAGAACGGCGGCACTGTGCGCGGCATCAATGCACAGGGACAGGGACATATGCCCAGGAAAAAGATCGATGCCCTGGTTGAATACGCCAAGGGCTTTGGAGCCAAGGGCCTTGCCTATGTGGCGATCGCAGAGGACGGTACCTTTAAGTCATCCTTTGCAAAGTTCATGAAGGAAGACGAGATGAATGCCCTGATCGCTGCCATGGGCGGACAGCCGGGAGATCTGTTACTGTTTGCTGCTGACAGGAATAAGGTGGTATATGACGTACTCGGTAACCTGCGTCTGGAATTGGCCAGGCAGCTGGATCTTCTTAAGAAGGATGATTTCAAATTCCTTTGGGTAACGGAGTTTCCGCTGCTTGAATACTCGGAAGAGGAAGACCGCTATGTAGCCATGCATCATCCATTTACCATGCCCATGGATGAGGACCTGCAGTATATTGATACAGATCCGGGCCGTGTGCGGGCAAAAGCGTATGATATTGTGCTTAACGGCGTTGAGTTGGGCGGAGGTTCCGTACGTATCCACCAGGCGGATATCCAGTCCAAGATGTTTGAAGTACTGGGATTTTCACCGGAACGCGCACAGGAGCAGTTCGGCTTCCTGTTAAGCGCATTTAAGTACGGCGTACCGCCCCACGCAGGTCTGGCATACGGACTGGACCGGGTGGTCATGCTGATGGTTGGCTCGGACAGCATCCGTGACGTAATTGCTTTCCCGAAGGTAAAGGATGCCTCCTGCCTGATGACGGAAGCTCCTGCTCCTGTGGATGGAAAGCAGCTGGAAGAGTTGGGAATCGAGATTGCGGCAGAGGAAGCAGTAGTTGAATCATAAAAAAGAAAATGGGAGCGGATGGTTATCCGCTCTCATTTTAGTCTTGCCCAACCCGGGGAACCATGTTATATTAAGTAGACCAGTCTGTGGCGTGCCGTAAGAGCTTATCTCTCATTGCTGCAAATCATTTGATCATTCTAATCTAAGGTGCGCAGTGCGCATATTCTGCCCATTGAATCGGGCGAAGGATCCATTTACTATGAACATATCATACTCTTACCCGCTTGGGTAGGAACAAAGGAAAAGGCAAAGGCGCTATTGTCTGGTTTACTTAAAAACGATATAATGGGGATAGGTTCTTATATGGCTTGCCGGAACAGGAGGCTGTATGGGAAAAGAAGGCCTGCCAAGGCAGGGGGAGGACAAAAGGGTCAGCCAGCTGGAGGACCGGGTACTGAAAACCGCCGCCCAGTTTTTCGGGGAGGATCTGCTGCCCTATGTGGGTGTAAAGGGCATGATTGACCGGGTGGCGCCCACAGAACATATCCATCTGGAGATGCGCAGGCTGGAGGAAGACTTTAACTTTATCATGAAAGACGGCTCATGGAGACACCTGGAATTTGAGAGCGACAGCATCACCCAGCGGGATTTAAGACGGTTTCGGGAATACGAGGCATTTATCGGTATGGTTTACAATGTTCCGGTGGTAACTACCGTGCTGTGTACCTCCAATGTAAAGATACTCAAGGGGGAACTGGTTAACGGGAACAGTATATACCGGGTTGAGCTGGTGCGTTTGAAGGACCGTAATGCGGAAAACGTTTTTGAGAAGCTGGAGCGCAAGATGAAAAAGGGAAAACAATTGAAGCGTTATGATGTATTTCCAGTTCTCCTGTCACCTTTGATGTCAGGGGAGATGGCGATGAGCGAGCGCATCTGCCAGGGCATGGACATACTCCAGCGCGGGGAATTGGATATTAGGAAAGGCGAGATCAAACGGATGCAGTCTGTTTTGTATGCGTTGGCGGTCAAGTTCTTAAAAAGGGAAGAACTAGAAAAAGTAAAGGAGAGGATCGGAATGACGATATTGGGACAGATGCTTTGGGAAGAAGGCATGGAAACCGGGCTGGAAAAGGGAATGGCAAAAGGAATGGCAAAAGGCATTCAGGCACTGATCCTGGACAACATGGAGGAAGGTATTCCAAGAGGACGGATTATAGAAAAACTGTGCCGTAGATTTTCGCTGAGCGAAGATGTGGCCATTGCCTACTATGAAAAATATGCAGCCCATGATAATCGGTAGAGTAACATGGTGCGGAGAGAATATGGTACAAGGAAGACATTGTACAAATAACACATGATCCGGTGAGGATATGATCCGGAACAGGCATATTACAGAAAGGACATATTACATGGAAGAGCCAGGCATTGAACGGATAAGGAGCTTCAGGCTCCGCTCCCACCATCTGGATGCAGTATACCGGAAGTCTGATATAGGGGAGGCCATAGGCGCATGTGGGATGCAGAACACCCCGCCCGGCGCATGGGAGGCAGCCCTGTACAACCGTGTTCCCGATTGCACTTTGGGGGAGATGGAGCAATTGCTGTATGGGGATAAGACGCTCTTGCAGGCATGGAGCTTAAGGGGAGCGCCTGTTGTATTTCCGACCGCGGAAAGTGATGTGTTTTTGTCTGCTCTTATTCCCAGAGGAGAAGAGCCGTGGATCTATACACAGGGGATCACATTGGCCCTTGATTTTTTGGAGATGGAGATGGGTGATCTGTCAGATATGTTATTGCAGGTCATGCCGCAGCTGGATGACCAGGTTATTGTCAGCAAAAATGCGCTGGATGAGACCATTGCCCAGTGGATGGCGCCGCTGCTGCCTTCCTCAAAGCGCGGTCTGTGGAATCGGCCATCCATGTACGGCAGCCCGGATAAGCAGACTGTGGGCGGCGCTGTGGTATCCTTTCTGCTTCGCCCCTGTGCCTTCAGGGGGTTGGTGGTGTTTGGGGAACGGAGCGGCATCAGCCCTGCATTTACCTCCTATAAAAACTGGACAGGGCATACCTTAAAGGCGGATGAGGAATCTGAAAAAAAGCTGGTGAGGAAATACCTGCACTGCTATGGACCTGCAACAATTGATATGTTCGTAACCTGGCTGGGGTGTTCCCGTTCCCAGGGGCGGCGTATGTGGGAATCTGTTTCAGGGGAAATGGAGCCGGTCGGGGTGTTGGGGAAAGAGGCATTTATTTTATCTGAGGACAAAGAGCAGCTTTTTGCCGATGCGGTCTTTTCAAGGGAACTTTTATTTCTTGGCGCCCATGACCCCTTCCTGGACCAGCGCGACCGGATGATCCTGCAGCCCGACCAGTCCCTGCACAGACAGATATGGAAACTTGTCACCAATCCGGGTGCTGTCATATTCCGCGGAGAGATCATCGGCGTTTGGACATCTAAAAAGAAAGGTAAGGGGATGGAGATAAAACTATCCCTTTGGGAAGATTGTCATGAGATGCAGAAACTTCGCAATCTGGCAGAGGAATACGCTGGATTCCGCCAACAGGAATTGGTCAGACTGGAAGGATAGGGCAGCAGGGTCCAGTTGTTTGGAGAGTTTAAGATCCGGCATATCCGACATGTGGATGACTGCTATTATGCAGGAGAAAAACATAATAGCAAATATTATTACATAATAGCAAAGAGCCAGGGGCAAAGAACGCGGGTGAATCGGTGTCCCGGGAAAACGGACCAGATCACCGGCTCATCAAAATCCCCAGCTCCGTAGCCTCGCACCCGCCCCTGGTACGGTGTACCTTGATGCATCCGTCCTCAGCCAGGCGCTTGAGCACGGTGCGGATCTTTCCCTCCGACAGAGTGATGCCCATTTGAAGCAGCTGTTCCTGGATGGAGGCGCGGCCGATGCGGGGACTCATTATGATCAGTGAAAGGATATGCTTTTCCGTCACATCCAGGGAGGTCTGGCGGCTGAGGATCTGGTTCAGGATGTAGCCGGGCAGGTCGCTTAGGGGAATCCGTTCACGCTGGTATATGCAGGAAAAGTAGTTGCACAGGTTGTTCATTTCCTGGGCATTGCCGGGCCAGTCGTATTGCTTTAAAAATGTAATAAGATGTTCTGTGAGGACCCCTTCCATAAAGATCGTGGGGTCCTTAAATGCGTCTTTGAGCAGGCTGTTTAAAAGCAGGGGAATATCATCCCTGCGCTGCCGGATGGGGACTGTGTTCAGGGAAAATGTGTTCAGCAGGAAAAACAGGTCATCCAGAAAACGGCCCTCCAGCACCAGGCCGTACAGGTCCTTGGTGGTGGTCGCGATGATCCTCACATCCAGGGTCATGGGTTCTGAACTGCCTATGGGCATATAATATCCGTTCTGAAGCACGTTAAGAAGGAGCTGCTGTGTCTGGGGCGCGGTGTGATGGATGCCGTTTATTAAAAGGGTGCCTCCTGAGGCGGCCCTGAATGCGCCCAGACGGCGGTGGGTTCCCAGGGAGGCATTTTCCTCAGTGCCCAAAAGCTCCGCCTCAATGCCGGATGGATTCAGGGAGGAAAAGTTTAAGGAAACAAAGGGGCCATCGTGGCGTCTGGAATTGCGGTGGATGGCCTGGGCCAGCATTGCCTTTTCCGTGCCGCTTTCCCCCTGGATGATCACCGGAAAGTCGTTCAGGGATATCCTGCGGGCCGTGTCCAGCAGATGGGTCTGGGTGGGATTCCTTGTGATCATATTGTTAAAGTCATACAGGTTCCTGGTGCGGAAAGGAAAGGTGGACCCGGAAGGCCGGATACCTGCTGCCTGGTCTTCGCACTCAGTGGCATGGAGCAGGTAGATCTCCGATTTGGGGTTCAGGCTGAATCTCTGGAACCACAGGCGCACCGGGCCGTGTCCCGGCTGCCCGATGATGGTTTCCCTTGTTTTGGGAAAATCGTATTCAATGCCATAGGAAGCTAAAAGGGCATGGAAATCCCTTCCCACCAGGTTTTTTTCCTTAAAGCCTGTGAGCTTGCGAAATGGATGGTTGGCCATCTTGATCATACCGTTTTCATCCAGCAGGCAGAAGCCTTCGGATACATTATCCAGAACCACCTGTGTGATCTGCTTCATGTCCAGTGCATGGCTCAGCTGCTGGTTGGACAGCTTAAGGACCTGTACGATATGGCTTATGTAATTCCTGGTCACCTCGTCCGCCAGGCTGATGGGAAGGTGGAACCATGCAATGATCTCGTTGATAGTGGAAATGTCCACCACCCGGTTGCCCATATCGATCACCGTTGAAAGAGTGGATGGGACCAGGTGGAGTTCTCCGGGGGTGACGCCGTAGTGGATATCCGGGTCCGGATCCGTGCAACCCGGAAACCAGGGCAGGAAATGATATTGGGAAAAACCGTATTCCTGGAGCTGGAGGATGACTTCATTGGCGTTTTCCTCCGTGTCATTGACCAGGTATACGGAGGAGCCCGGCGGTATCTGAAGGATCTTATGGAGGTAGGTGTGGTTAAAGGTGCGCATGCAGACCATCTGGTATACCTGTTCAGGCAGGGGGTATAAAAGATTATCCTTTACGTTCTCCGTGGTGAGAAGGATGCAGTCGGCACTTTCCATGAGCTCAGGGGTGGCGTCCGCGCCTCTGGCTGCCTGTATGGTGAGGTATTGGTTAAAGATTGAGGACAGATAGGATGCAATTCCGATTTTTGCAACCGGGTTGTTTGTTAAGACCAATAATTTCTTTTTCATTGTAAAAACCTCCCGTAATTAGGTTTATTATATCCTGAAAAAACATTTAAAACAACCTAAAGCATTTAGAAAACAAAAAATGGATCACATTAGGGGTGTTTTTGTCCCGGTTTATTTGACATTGATAAATTAAATCAATAAAATTTAAGAAAAGCAATGGCGCTTTTTTCGTACCGGGTGCGCCCTTGCTTTTTCTTTATCATTGTGTAAAGAAAGGGCAGTTATCAGAACAGAAGGAGGAGTATAAGAATGAAAAAAAGAACATTATCTTTATTTGTTGCAGTATCCATTGCAGCGGGATGTCTTGCCGGCTGCGGCGGAGGTTCCCAGACCACTGCTACCACGGCAGGAGGAACGTCTGAAACCCAGGCCACACAGGGAGGGCAGTCAGGGGAAGCTGCTTCAGACAGTGCTTCGGGAAAGGACAGCCTGGTGATCGCCATGGCTTCAGATATCCTTTCCATGGACCCGTTTAAATATGATGAAGGTCCTACAAACCAGGTAATGGCCCATATTTATGAGGCCATGGTATTGCAGGGTTCAGATATGCAGTTTGAGCCAGGTCTGGCAGAGAGCTGGGAAACTTCCGAGGATGGTCTGGTATGGACCTTCCATCTGAGAGAGGGCGTTAAGTTCCATGACGGTGAGGTAATGGATTCAGGTGATGTTCTGGCCTCCATCAATGTGGCCAAGGATCCGGATTCACCTTCTGCTTTCAGCAGCTACACCAGCACCTTTGAGAAGATAGAGGCCCCGGATGCCAACACGATTAAGATCACGACCAAGACACCGAATCCTTTGATGCTCTTTAACGTGGCTCAGATCTATGTGTTAAAGCAGGAGAATGTGGAGGGCAAGACAGAGGAGGAGATCTCCGATGTGGTGATTGGTACCGGCCGCTATAAGTTTGTGGAGCAGGTAAAGGAAGACCATCTGGACATGACTGCCAATGAGGATTACTGGGGTGAAGTGCCGTCCATTAAGAATGTACGCTTCCGCCCCATCACAAACGAGGCAACCAGGACAGCTACCATGCTCACAGGGGAAGTGGACTTCACCATTGATATCTCCCCGCGTGACATTGACAGGCTGGAGAACACCGAGGGCATCAGTATATTAAAACAGCAGGGCACCAGGGAAATCTATCTGAACCTGGACAGCCGGGAGGATTCCCCACTGTTCCCGGGACAGAAGAACCCCATGGCGGATCCTAAGGTAAGACAGGCAATGTACCTTGCCATTGACGAAGCCACCATTATCAAGAACATCATGAACGGCTGCGCATTTGAGATGAATTCCATTATCCCGGAAGGATATGTTGGATATGCTCCTGTGGAACGTGAGGGTTATGATCCTGAGAAGGCAAAACAGCTCCTTGCAGAGGCAGGTTATCCGGATGGATTTGAGGTGACCCTTGACGCTCCCAATGACCGCTATATGAATGATGGGCAGATCGCACAGGCAGTTGCTGGCTTTCTTGAGAAAGTGGGGATCAAGGTAAACCTGAACCTGATGCCAAAGGCCAACTTCTTCACCTATATCAAACCGGCTGAGAACAAGTCCATGCTGCTGATGACAGGCTGGTCCGATGCTTCCGGCGATGGCCTTTCCCTGCTTCACGACATGCTCCAGACCTTTAACAGGGAGAACGGTGACGGAACTGTAAACAGAGGCCACTACTCCAACGCAGAGGTGGATGCCCTGATCAAAGAGGCATACACGGAGATGGATGACACCAAGAGAGGGGAACTGGTTGCCAAGGCAGAGAAGATCGCCAGGGATGACTATGCATACATCCCGCTGCATTTTGAGCAGGATACATACGCGATCAAGGATACTCTTGACTATACTCCAAGAATGAACAAATACGTTCTGGCTTGGGAATTCTCATACAAATAAGGCGTAATACGCCTGATATAGGGCGGAATTATGCCTGCCAAAGGGACTGCTGCAAAACAGGGAGAGGAATACCTTTGCGGCAGTTCCCTTTTTTACAATCCGGCAAGGTATAGCTAAGAACGAGGTGAAACAGAGTGTTAAAATATATAGTAAAACGATTTGTACAGATGATAGTGGTTCTGTTTGTGGTTTCCATACTGGTATTCATGCTGACCAATTTTATCGGCGACCCCGTGGATATGCTGGTGCCTGAAAATGCAACTATGGAACAGGTTGAGTCGGCCCGTGCCAGGCTGGGGCTTGACAAGCCTCTTCCTGTGCAGTACGCCATTTTCCTAAAAGATGTGCTTCATGGAAACTTCGGTAAGTCCTATACCTACGGCAAACCTGCCATGGGTCTTATCCTGGAGCGTATGCCCGCAACCATGGAGCTGGTTGCCATAGCAGCCCTTTTAGTGCTTGTGATCGCGATTCCTCTGGGCGTTTACGCGGGAGCGTATCCAAAGAGGGCCAGCAGCAAGATCATCATGTCCGGTTCCATACTGGGCATTTCCCTTCCATCCTTCTGGGTGGGTATGATGATGATCTACATATTTGCGGTCACCCTGGGCAAGCTGCCTGCTTCGGGCAGGGGCGGTACGGTGGATGTGCTGGGGGTGAACTTAAGTATTTTTGCCCCGGGCGGGATCAGGTTCATTATCCTCCCGGCCATTACCCTGGCCATCACCAATGTGGCCACCACCCTGCGCCTTACCAGATCCGGCATTCTGGAGAACATGCGCCAGGACTACATTAAATTTGCAAGGGCCAAGGGCGTGTCGTCCAGAACACTGCTTTTTGGGCATGCCTTAAAGAATGCCCTGATCCCGGTGGTTACCATATTTGGTATGGATCTGGGGAATATGATTGCTTTTACAACCATCACGGAAACCATTTTCGCATGGCCCGGCATGGGAAAGCTGCTCATTGACGCCATCAACAAATCAGACAGGCCTATTATCGTGGCCTATCTCATGGCCGCAGCCTGTATGTTTGTGGTATTAAACTTTGTAGTGGATCTGTTGTATACATTGATCGATCCCAGAATTGAATTGAGGTGATGACATGGAAAACGAAGTACGCGCAGAAAAGACAGGCTGGTGGAAAAGCTTTTTAAGTTCAGAGTTTTTCTTCCATTATAAACACAATATTCCTGCCATCATCGGCAGTATTCTGGTTCTGATCGCCATCCTCACAGCCGTGGTGGGACGGTTCCTGGCGCCTCAGAATCCATATGACCTGACACAGATCAATTTGTCCGATTCCTACCTGCCGCCTTTTTGGCTGGACGGGGGAAAGATGTCCTTCCTGCTGGGAACAGATGAACAGGGAAGGGATATCCTCAGCGCCATCATTTACGGAAGTGCAAGCTCTATTATGATCGGTCTGGTGGGCATGGCTGCTTCCTGCTGTATCGGTACTACCCTGGGACTGATCGCAGGTTATTTTGGTGGAAAAGTGGATGCCGTGATCATGAGGATCGCGGATATCCAGCTGTCCTTCCCCTCCATGTTAATCGCCCTCTTTATCATGTCCGTGTTCGGCAGGGGCGTGGGCAAGCTTTTGATTGCCCTCACCATGGTGGGATGGGTGACTTATGCCAGAACGGTCCGGGGTGAGACATTGTCCGTAAAAAAGATGGAGTACGTGGAAGCGGCCAGGACCATCGGCCTTCCGGGCCGCATCATCATCATAAAACACGTGCTGCCCAATGTGGTCAATTCCATTATCGTCCTTGCCACCATTCAGATTGGTAACTTTATCCTGACAGAGGCGACCTTAAGCTTTCTTGGCGTAGGCGTGCCCATTACCCAGCCATCCCTGGGACTGCTGGTTAAGACAGGATTTGACGTGCTCTTCTCAGGGCTGTGGTGGGCTTCCGTATTTCCGGGCCTTTACATCATGCTCATCGTGTTCGGCATCAATCTGCTGGGGGATTTCCTAAGAGATGAGTTGAACCCCAATCTGAAATAAGCGAGGTGGCTGTAATGGAAAATAAAATATTACTGGATATAAAAGGCCTGAAAACCTACTTCCATACATTTAAGGGAGTGGTCAAGGCCGTGGATGATGTGAGTTTTACCCTGAGGGAGGGGGAAATCCTGGGAATCGTAGGTGAATCCGGAAGCGGTAAATCCGTCACCAGTTTTTCCATCCTGAAGCTGGTGGAGGAACCGGGCGTGGTCAAGGCGGACCATATCATGTTCGGTGACAAGGATCTAAGCCATGCCAGTGAGCGTGACATGACAAAGATCAGGGGCAAGGATATTTCCATGGTGTTCCAGGATCCCATGACGTCCTTAAACCCCCTGTATACCATTCAGAGGCAGATGGAGGAGGTTCTGATCCTTCATGAACCCCAGATGAATGCGGCCCAGCGCAGGGCCAGGTGCCTGGAACTGTTGTCCTCAGTGGGCATACCCAATCCTGAGGAGCGGTTAAAGGAATATCCCAACCAGTTCTCAGGCGGTATGAGGCAGAGGGTTATCATTGCCATTGCCCTGGCCACCAATCCCAAGCTGCTGATCGCGGATGAGCCCACCACGGCCCTGGATGTTACCATTCAGGAACAGATCTTGAAGCTGATGAGAAAGCTTGTAAAGGAGCACAATACTGCTTTGATCCTGATCACCCATGATCTGGCAGTGGTGTCCCAGATGGTGGACAGGATCAATGTCATGTACTGCGGCAAGCTGGTGGAGACAGGAACCACACAGGATATTATTTCTTATAACGCCCACCCCTACACCGAGGGACTGTTAAATTCCATTCCCAAACTGTGGGAGGACAGGGACCGTCTGGATTATATCCCGGGCATGGTGCCCAATATGTTTGAACTGCCGGAAGGGTGCTATTTTGCTCCCAGGTGCAAATACTGCCAGGAAATCTGCCTGCATAAACAACCGGAGATGAAGCGGGTCGGCCCGGACCATATGGCTGCCTGTCATTTTCCACTGGTAAAAGATAAAACAGGGAAAGAGGAGGGGAAATGATGGCGCCATTGATTGAAGTAAAAGATTTAAGCCAGGAGTTTCATCTGACAAAAGGCCTTCTTCAGTCCCTCAGGGTTGAAAAGGGAAAGATCATAAAAGAGGACAAGGTGGTCCACGCGGTAAACAAGGTGAACTTCCAGATTGAAAAGGGCGAGGTGTTCAGCCTGGTGGGGGAGAGCGGATGCGGCAAATCCACCACTGCCAGGACCATCATCCGCCTTCTGGAACCCTCAGGGGGCCAGGTGCTGTACAAGGGTGAGGATATCAGCCATCTGAGCCCCAGGGAGCTTCTCCCATACAGAAAAAGCATGCAGATGATCTTCCAGGATCCCTATGCCTCGCTGAACCCAAGGCAGAGGGTAGAGGATATTATTATGGAACCCATGTTGTTCCACGGGGTTGCAAAAGACAAGAGTGATGCCAGGGAGCAGTGCATGAACATCCTGAACCGGGTGGGGCTCCGCCCTGAACAGGCCGGCAGATACCCCCATCAGTTTTCCGGCGGCCAGAGACAGCGCATTGGAATTGCCAGGGCGCTGGCTGTTAAGCCGGAGTTTATTATTGCGGATGAACCGGTATCTGCCCTGGATGTATCCATCCAGGCCCAGATCCTTAACCTTCTCATGGACCTGAAGGATGAGTTCCATTTCTCATGTCTGTTCATTGCCCATGACCTTTCCGTGGTGCGCCACATCAGCGACCGTCTGGGCGTTATGTACCTGGGCGCCCTGGTGGAAGTGGGGAATAAGCAGACCTTGTTCCAGAACCCGCTGCATCCCTATACAAAGGTGTTGTTCTCAGCGGTTCCCACCGTTGGGGAGAAACCATTGGTGGAGCATATTGACGCCACCGGAGAGATTCCCAGCCCTGTAAACCTGCCCAAAGGGTGCTTTTTCTGCGAACGCTGCCCCTATGCCACAGAGCGGTGCCGCAGGGAACACCCGGAACTCAGGGAAATCGAACCCGGGCATCAGGCCGCCTGCCATATACTGTGACGGGTCATGTACCGTGGCGGACTATTTGACGCGGCTGAAAATAGAGACAGGAAAAGAGGAAAATAAAATGTTATCCAGGGAAAAACAGGAGATCGCGGATCGGATCCATGGGCTGGAGGAAGGCCTGATCGGACTTTCCCATGAGATCCACAGGCATCCGGAGATCGGATTTCAGGAATATAAGGCAGTGGACGCCATAGAGACGTATTTGAAAACACAGGGAGTGGAAATAGAGCGAAACTATTGTGAAATCCCTACCTCCTTCCGTGCAGTGAAAAAAGGCAGGGGAAAGGGACCGGTGGTGGCATTCCTGGCTGAATATGACGCCCTCAGGGGTGTGGGCCATGGGTGCGGCCACAACGTCATAGCCGCCTGCGCGGTAGGAGCATTTCTGGGCATGGCGTCCAAGATGGATCAGTATGACGGTGAGATCTGGCTTTTAGGCACACCGGCGGAGGAAGGCGGAGCCGGGAAGGTGCTGATGCTGGAACGGGGCGGATTTGACGGGGTGGAGTTTGCCCTGATGATGCATCCCACAGGAGGCGGTGTGGAGCGCAACTATATTAACCGGGGAGGAAGGGCCTCGGGCTCCATTACGGTTTCCTTTCGCGGAAAGTCGGCCCACTCCTCTGTTCCATCCGCGGGTATCAATGCTCTGAGCGCGGCTATCAGTGTGTTTAACCAGATCGATATGATCCGCCCCACCTTTGGAGTGCAGGACAATGTAAACGGCGTGATACTGGAAGGCGGGACAGCGGGAAATATTATTCCGGAGTTTTCCAAGTGTGAGTTCTGCATCCGGGCCGAGACCATGAAAAGGGCTGATGAGCTGATCGGCATGATCAAGGGATGCATCAGGCGGGCGCAGGACCTGACCGGCGCTGCGGCTGAAATCGAGACAGAACCCATTTACGCGGAGCGTTATCCATGTCTGCCGTTGTGCAAGGCGTTTAAGGAAAACATGGGAGAGCTGGGGATCAGCATGTGCTACCCGAAACCGGGAGAGCTGTTCGGATCCTCGGATATAGGCAATGTATCCATACGTATCCCTGCTATCCATGACTATCTGTCCATTACGGACGATGCATCCATTGAAGCCCATTCCACTGAATATGCAAGGGTTGCAGCGGAGCCAAGAGCAGATGAGATCTGCATCCTGGGCGCCGAAGGTCTGGCCATGACTGCGTTTGATATCCTGACGGATGGGAAACTTAGGGAAGAGAGCATCGCGTATCATAAAGAAATTGTCCCTGCTTTTTATGGAAAAGAATAGAGGATACTTGAAGGAGAGGAATCATGATAATATTTAGACAGGCCGATGTGTACAGCCCCGGATACATGGGAGTAAATGATGTACTGGTGTGCGGCGGCCGCATAGAGGCGGTGGGTGACCATCTGGAAGGGGGCAGCGGCTGCAGCGAGATCGATGCCAGGGGATATTTTCTGACACCAGGTCTGATCGACCAGCATGAGCATATCATTGGCGGAGGCGGTGAGGGAAGTTTCCATACCAGGACGCCGGAGGTGCAGCTGTCCGCGCTGATCCGGGCGGGCATCACCACGGTCCTGGGACTTTTGGGAACAGATGATATGACCAGGAGCATTGAGAGCCTGGTTGCAAAGGCCAAGGGGTTAAAGGAGGAGGGAGTTACGGCGTTTGCCCTGTGCGGAGCCTATGGTTATCCCTCCCCCACGATCACTGGCAGTGTGAAAAAGGATATTGTGTTTGTGGACGAGATCCTTGGCCTGAAGCTGGCGCTCTCTGACCACAGGGCGCCTAATATTTCCACAGAGGAGCTGATCCGTCTTGCCAGCGATGTGCGCACCGCGGGAATGATCAGCGGGAAACCTGGATTTATTGTACTTCACATGGGCGATGGGGAGCGCCGCCTGGACCAGGTGTTTGAGGCCCTGGAGCGGACGGATATACCGGTGAAGACATTCCATCCCACCCATATGTCCAGGACGCCTGAGCTTTTGCAGTCCGGATTCAGACTGGCAAAAATGGGCGGATACATAGACATAACCTGCGAGGGCGGAGAACGGATACAGGACGGCCGGCTGGGCACGGGACGGGTGATGGGGATCCTTAAGGAGGCCAGGAGCCAGGAGGTTCCCATGGACCGCATCACCTTCAGTTCGGACGGCCAGGGCAGCTGGTCCAGCTATGACGGATACGGGCATTTGAAGGAGATCGGGGTCACGGATGTGGGAAATATGTACCGGCAGTTGAAGTATCTGGTGATCCAAGGTAAAATGGACTTATCGGAAGCCCTTCCTTTCTTTACATCCAATGTGGCAAAAGCCCTGGAGATGTATCCAAGAAAGGGATGCATTGCCCCGGGGGCGGATGCCGATCTGCTTTTGATCCGTCCGGATATGACCCTGGATACGGTGATG
Organism: Enterocloster citroniae; assembly: GCF_040545455.1. Classification (NCBI taxonomy): domain Bacteria; kingdom Bacillati; phylum Bacillota; class Clostridia; order Lachnospirales; family Lachnospiraceae; genus Enterocloster; species Enterocloster citroniae. The sequence continues at coordinate 106,517 of NZ_JBEPLZ010000020.1, forward strand.
GCCGGCGGTAAGGTCATGATGGCGGAAGGAAACTTAAAGAAGAAGGGGACTTATGAAGCTGAATATTGACATGTTAAGGGACCTGACCGGTGCATTTGGCCCCAGTGGATTTGAAGAGGAAGTTGTGGAAGTGATTGGTAAATACTGCCGGGGTATGAACGTTGCAAACGATGCCATGAACAATGTATATGCCTGGCTGGCGGACCGGGACTCCACGGATCAGGATAACATAAACCTGAATAATACAGGCCGGGTGCCTGCGGACAGGAAAAAACCGGTGATCATGCTGGATGCCCATACGGATGAGTGCGGCTTTATGGTCCAGGGGATCATGGATAATGGTCTGCTGAACATGATCATGCTGGGCGGCATGGACCTGGCCAGTTTGCCCGCCCACACCGTGCTCATACGCACGGAAAGCGGGAAAAAGGTGAGGGGTATCATTACGTCCAGGCCCGTGCACTTTATGACGGAGAAAGAGAAGAATGCGCCCCTGGATATTCAGGAGCTTTATATTGATGTGGGGGCCTCCAGCCGAGCCCAGGTGCAGGAGCAGTACGGAATCCGGGTCGGGGACCCTGCGGCGCCTGAAGTGGGGTTTGAGTACGACCGGGAACATGGGATGTGCTTTGGCAAAGCCTTTGACAACCGTATGGGCTGTGCCTGTATCATCCACACCATGGAGGAGATACGGAAACTGGAACAGGAACCGGCAGTGGACGTGGTAGGGGCCTTTGCGGCCCAGGAGGAAGTGGGCATGAGAGGAGCAGCCGTGACCTCGGCCAGGGTGCAGCCGGATCTGGCCATTGTGTTTGAGGGTTCTCCGGCCGATGACTTTTATTATGGGAAGGAAAAGGCCCAGGGAGTCCTGGGAGCAGGTGTGCAGATCCGGTGCATGGACAAAAGCTATATCACCAATCCGGCCTTTCTCAGGTATGCCCATGAATTGGGGGATACGCTGGGAATACCATACCAGGATACGGTGAGAAGGGGCGGAAGCACCAATGCCGGGAAGATCAGCCTGGCGGGCAGGGCGGTCCCCACACTGGTGCTGGGAATCCCCAGCCGATATGTACACAGCCATTACAATTTCTGCGCAGCAGGGGATGTGCAAGCTGCGGTAAAGATGGCAGTGGAGGTAATCCGCGGCCTGGACAGCCACAGGATCGATCTTTTGATGCGAAAGGATATACTGGGGCGCGGCTTGTAAAGCCGGTGTTTTGCCGGCAGGGCGTTTGGGAATCCGGCCGCTTTTTTGCGGTACAGGGACGGAAGGGATCATGTCGGAAAGGATCATGTTCAGAAGGGATGGATCAAATGTTCAGGATAGGTGAATTCTCAAAGCTCACGCAGGTATCCGTACGTATGCTGCGCTACTATGATCAGGAAGGACTGCTGAAGCCGGAACAGACAGACCCCTTTACGGATTACAGGCTGTATTCCGCGGATCAGATCCCATCCCTGAACCGCATTTTGTTTCTGAGGGATCTTGGGTTTGGCGTTTCCCGTATCAGGGAGGCGCTGGAGCATTGGGATCAGACGTTTATTTTGGATCTGTTGGAGCAAAAACGCCTGGAGACTCAGGATAGGATCAGGGCGGAGCAGACCAGACTCCTTGATATTGAACAGGCTGAGAGGGACCTTTTCAAAAATACCATTTCGGTGAACTACAATGTTTCCATCAAGGCGGTTCCCTGCTGCAGGGTACTCTCCCTTCGCCGGGTGATGCCTGACTACTATGGGGAAGGGATGCTGTGGGAGGAAATGTCACTGTATGCGGGGAAACATGGCATTTCCATATCAGATCACACCTTTACCATCTACCATGACATGGATTACCGGGAGCGGGATGTGGACATGGAAATATGTGCGCCTGTCCCTGAACTGGGGGAGGATGGGGAAGGGTTTACATACCGGATGGTGGAGGCGGTTCCCTATATGGCCGGCATCATGGTCCGCGGTCCCTTTGAGAACATTTCCGGCGCCTACCGCGGGTTTGCGTCATGGATCCAGGAGCACAACCAGTACCGGATGACAGGACAGAGCCGTCAGACCGTCCACCGGGGGCCCTGGAATGAGACGGATCCACAGGATTATCTCACAGAAATCCAGATTCCTCTGGAAAAACGCTGATCATTCTTGACTCTCACATGGTGTCAGGGTATACACTGGCATCACAGGCAAGAATCGTGCACTCTCGGAAACCCCGATCGTGCACAATAAAGATCAGGAGGAATGTGATATGGAGAAATACTATGTTAATCCCATTGGGAGGATCAGGGTCAGGGGGGAGGAGATGTGGATCCAGCTGGATCAGAAGCTGACCGCTGCCCTGAAAGCCCTGGATGGATTCAGCCATCTGAACGTACTCTGGTGGTTCAGCGATTCTGACAATGAGGAGATGCGCAGCGTGCTGGAGACTCCCCAGCCCTACAAGGGCGCGCCGGAGACAATGGGTATCTTTGCAACCCGCTCCCCCATACGCCCCAATCCCATTGCCCTCACCGCAGTGGAGGTGCTTTCTATTGACTATGAGGCAGGTGTGATACGGATCGCATATATTGACGCCAATGACGGTACACCTGTACTTGACATTAAGCCCTATACCCCCAGTCTGGACCGTGTCCAGGACCCGGCTGTGCCCGGATGGTGCGGCAACTGGCCGTCAAGCCTGGAGGAGTCGGGGGAGTTTGACTGGGAGCTGGTATTTAATTTTTAGTATGGATCCAGGTAAAACAGGATAGCCGCATCGTGGGATCATGGGGGTATCGGTTAATACCGACTTTTAACCCCTAACATGATAGAAAGAGACAATCCCAGAGAATTCGGGCCTTTTCTAAGGCAAAATTCTCTACGGGACTGTCTCTTCCTTTTTCTTGCTCCTATTTCAGGGCGCAAAA